>DATKDW010000069.1 GCA_035512495.1 Acidimicrobiales bacterium | reverse complement strand
TCGTGCTGCGCTACGTCGACAACCCCAACGGGTCGGTCGACGACATCGCCGGGATCTGCAACGCCGGGCGCAACGTGGTGGGCCTCATGCCCCACCCCGAACGAGCCTGCGACGCCCTGCTCGGCTCGGCCGACGGCGCCCCCCTCCTCCGCTCCCTCCTGTCAGCCGCCAACAAGAGAGCCGCCAACGCCGCTTAGCGAAGAGCCTCGGGCCAGTCGGTGAGGGAGCGGCCGGTGATGCGCTCGTAGGCCTCCACGTAGCGGGCGCGGGTGGCGGCGACCACCTCCTCCGGCAGCGGCGGCGGGGGCGGGGTCTTGTCCCAGTCGAGGGCTTCGAGGTGGTCGCGCAGCGGCTGCTTGTCGAACGACGGCGGAGTGCGGCCCGGCACCACCGCGTCGGCGGGCCAGAAGCGAGACGAGTCCGGGGTGAGGATCTCGTCGGCGACGATCAGCTCGCCGTCGACCAGGCCCAGCTCCAGCTTGGTGTCGGCGATGACGATGCCCCGGTCGGCAGCCAGCTCACTGCCCCGACGGAACACCTCGAGGGAGAGGTCCCGGGCCCGGCCGGCCAGGTCGACGCCGATCATGCCGACGGCGTCCTCGAAGGAGATGTTGACGTCGTGGTCGCCCACCTCGCCCTTGGTGGAGGGGGTGAAGATCAGCTCGGGGAGGCGGTCGGACTCCTGCAGGCCCGAGGGCAGCCGCTCGCCGTGCACGGTGCCGGCAGCCCGGTACTCCTTCCAGGCCGACCCCGACAGGTGACCCCGCACGATGCACTCGATGGGGAGCATGTCGGCCCGGCGGCACACCATGATCCGCCCGGCGAGCCCGGGCTGGCGCGCGTGCTCGGGGAGGGCGTCAAGGTCGGTGGAGAGGAGGTGGTGGGGTGCCACACCGGCGAGGTGCTCGAACCAGAACGCCGCCATGGCGGTGAGGACCCGGCCCTTGTCGGGGATGGGTTCGGCCATCACCACGTCGAACGCGCTGATCCGGTCGGAGGCGACGAGGAGCAGTCGCTCGCCGTCGAGCTCGAAGATGTCGCGGACCTTCCCCGAGGCGAGGTGAGGCAGGCCGAGGTCGGGTGAGGGCACGGTTGCTCCGTCGGGGCTCAGAGGATGGGGTCGGGGACGTAGGCGGCGGCCTCGGGGTGAGCGGCGGCGACCTCCTCCGCGGCGGCGACGAAGGCGGCCACCTGCCGGGGGGCGGCGCCCGCGAACGTGAGGGGCTCACCGAGGAGGTCGTCGAGGTCGACCGCCGACAGCGGCAGTCGGTCGTCAGCCGCCAGGCGGGCGATCAGGTCGTCGTCGCCGCCCTCACGCATGGCGAGGGCCACCGCCACGGCGTGCTCCTTGACGGCGGCGTGGGCCTGCTCGCGCCCCACCCCCCGCTGCACGGCGGCCATGAGGACCTTCGTGGTGGCCAGAAAGGGCAGGTACCGGCGCAGCTCGCGCTCGATCACGACCGGGTAGGCGCCGAAGCCGTCGAGGACGGTGAGGAAGGTCAGGAACAGCCCGTCGGCAGCGAAGAAGGCGTCGGGAAGGGCGACGCGACGCACCACGGAGTCGCTGACGTCACCCTCGTTCCACTGCCCGCCGGCGAGGGCGGCGACCATCGACAGGTGGCCGCCGAGCACCTGGGTGAGGCCGTTGACCCGCTCGCAGGACCGGGCGTTCATCTTGTGGGGCATGGCCGAGGAGCCCACCTGACCGGGGAGGAAGCCCTCGGTGGCCAGCTCTTGGCCGGCCATCAGGCGGATGGTGGTGCACAGGCTCGACGGGCCCGCCGCCGCCTGGACGAGAGCGGCGACCACGTCGAGGTCGAGCGACCGGGGGTACACCTGCCCGACGCTGGTGAGCGTGGCCTCGAAGCCGAGGCTGGCGGCCACGGCCCGCTCGAGGCGGTCGAGGCGGTCGAGGTCACCGCCGAGGAGGTCGAGCTGGTCGACCTGGGTGCCGACCGGGCCCTTGAGACCGCGGAGGGGGTAGCGGGCGAGGAGGTCGTCGACGCGGTGGTGCGCCTGGAGGAGCTCATCGCCGGCACTGGCAAAGCGCTTGCCGAGGGTCGTGGCCTGAGCGGCGACGTTGTGGCTGCGTCCCGCCATGACGACCTCGGCGTGCTCGGCCGCCAGCGCCGCAAGCCGAGCCAGGGCCGCCACCATGCGGTCGCGCACGAGCTCGAGGGCGAGGCGCACCTGCAGCTGCTCGACGTTCTCGGTGAGGTCTCGGCTGGTCATGCCCTTGTGGGCGTGCTCGTGGCCGGCGAGGGCGCTGAACTCCTCGATGCGGGCCTTCACATCGTGGCGGGTGACCCGCTCCCTCGCCTCGATCGACTCGAGGTCGACGTCGTCGACCACGGCGCGGTACGCCTCCACCACCCCGTCGGGCACGTCGACACCGAGGTCGCGCTGGGCCTCCATCACTGCCAGCCAGAACCGGCGCTCGAGCACCACCTTGTGCCGAGGCGACCAGAGCTCGGCCATGGGCTCGCTGGCGTAGCGGGCGGCGAGCACGTTGGGCACGTCGGCCTTCATCCGCGGGCGCCGAGCTGGTCGGCCACGGTGACAGCGGCGATGTCGCTCCGGTAGAACATCCCCGGCCAGGAGATCCTCGAGGCGGCCTCGTAGGCCCGTTGGCGGGCAGCGGCCAGGTCCGGTCCGAGAGCGGTGACGTGGAGCACCCTCCCACCGCCGGTCAGCAGGGCCCCCGGCTCGTCCTCCACGGCAGTGACCCCGGCGAAGAACAGCTCGACACCCTCCACGGCGAGCGCCTCGGCCAGGCCGTCGATGCGGTCACCGGTACGGGCGGTGCCGGGGTAGCCCTCGACGCAGCAGGCCAGCGTCACGGCCGCCTCGGCAGCAAAGGTGGGGGGCTCCGAGGGGAGCCGACCCGCGGCCGCTCCGGCGAGGAGGGCGGTCAGGTCGGAGGTCATCCGCGGCAGCACCACCTGGGCCTCCGGGTCGCCGAAGCGGGCGTTGTACTCGATGACCTTGAGGCCGTCGGGGGTGAGCATGAGGCCGCCGTAGAGCACGCCCCGGTAGTCGATCCCTCGCGTCCGGAGGGCGCGCAGCGTGGGCAGGACGGCAGTGTCCATCACCTCGCCGACTACGTCGTCCCCCACCCCCGGCACCGGGGAGTAGGCCCCCATGCCACCGGTGTTGGGCCCGGTATCGCCGTCGCCGACGCGCTTGTGGTCCTGGGAGGGGGCGAGGGCCACGGCGTCGCGCCCGTCGCAGACCGCCAGCACCGACAGCTCGGGACCAAGGAGGCCCTCCTCGATCACGACCCGCCGTCCGGCGTCGCCGAAGGCCTCGCCGGCAAGCTTGGCGCGCACGTCGTCGACCGCCTCTGACCGGTCGGTGGTGACGAGGACCCCCTTGCCTGCGGCCAGCCCGTCGGTCTTGACCACGAAGAGGTCGCCGAGGGTGTCGAGGAAGGCGATGGCCTCGTCGGGGTCGGTGAAGGACCCGTAGCGAGCGGTGGGGACCCCGGCCTCCACCAGGAGCTCCTTCATCCACTGCTTGGAACCCTCGATCCGGCCGCCCTCCGCTCCCGGCGCGAAGACGGCGCGACCCCGGGCCCGCACGCGGTCGGCCAGTCCGGCCACCACCTCCGCATCGGGGCCGATCACCACCAGATCAGCGGGGATGTCGACGGGGTCGACCCCCGGGCCGGTCGAGCCGGGGATGCCGGCGTTGCCCGGGCACACGACCACGTCGTCGGCGGTACGGGCGAGCACCGACGCCAGCGTGTGCTCCCGCCCCCCGGCCCCGACGACGAGGACCTTCATGCCACGTGGACGGTCTGGAGGCGCTCGGGACCCACCCCGACGTAGCTGACCGGGACCCCGCCCTGCTCGGCCAGGAACAGCACGTAGTCGCAGGCCTTGGCCGGCAGGTCGTCGAGCGTGCGAGCCTGCGAGCAGTCCTCCTGCCAGCCCGGCAGCTCCTCGTAGACGGGGACGGCCCGGTGGAGCTCGGACTGGTGGTACGGCATGTGCTCCACCCGCTGGCCGTCGATCTCGTAGGCCACGCACACCTTGATGGTGGGCAGGGCGTCGAGGATGTCGAGCTTGGTCAGGAAGATCTCGGTGAGGCTGTTGAGGCGGACGGCCTGGCGCAACATCACCGCGTCGAACCAACCAGGGCGGCGGCGGCGCTTGGTGTTGACCCCGTACTCGTGACCCCGGTCGACCAGGCCGTCGCCGACGTCGTCGAAGAGCTCGGTGGGAAACGGGCCCGACCCCACCCTGGTGAGGTAGGCCTTGGTGATGCCGATGATGCGGTCGAGGTGGCGAGGTCCCACACCCGCGCCCGCGCACGCGCCGCCCGCGATCGGGTTCGACGAGGTCACGTACGGATAGGTGCCGTGGTCGAGGTCGAGGAAGGTGGCCTGCGCTCCCTCGAACATGACCTCCTTGCCCTCCTCGAGGGCGGTGTGGATCAGGTGGACCGAGTCGACGATGCGCGGCGCCAGGCGGGGGCCGATCTCGTCGAGGTACACCTCGCAGATGGCCTCGGCGGTGGGGCCCAGGCGGTTGAAGACCTTGGCCAGCACCGCGTTCTTCTCCTTGAGCACCACCTCGAGCTTCTGGCGGAAGATCTTGTGGTCGAGGAGGTCCTGGACCCGAAGGCCCACCCGCAGGGCCTTGTCGGCGTAGGCGGGGCCGATGCCCCCCTTGGTCGTGCCCAGCTTGTTCTTGCCAAGGTGGCGCTCGAAGACCACGTCGAGCTCCTGGTGGTACGGCAAGATCAGGTGGGCGTTGCCGCTGACCACGAGGTTCGACGTGTCGATCCCGCGGGCCTCAAGGGCGTCGATCTCGCCAAAGAGGATCTTCGGGTCGACGACCACCCCGTTGCCGATGACGTTGACGGTGCCAGGGTGGAGGATGCCGCTCGGCACCAGGCGCACGGCGAAGCTCTGCTCCCCCACCACGATGGTGTGCCCGGCGTTGTGGCCGCCCTGGTAGCGAACGACCATGTCCATCTCGCCGGCGAGGATGTCGGTGAGCTTGCCCTTGCCCTCGTCACCCCACTGTGTCCCGACCACGACGGTCCCGGGCACGCGCGTCTCCTCGGATCTACGAAAGCAGCCACTCGATCGTACCCGAGGTCGCCGGCCCACCCACACGGGTTCGGGACGGGGGTCTCGGCACCGTCGACGGGCCGGCGCGCGCTACGGTCCGCGCTGTGACGACGGAGCCTCCTGCCGGGCCCGGCCGCCGCCGTCGACCCACCTCGACCGCCCGGTTCGGGTCGTCGAGACGGGAGAGCCACGACGCCTCCGCCTTCTACGAGCGCTTCGTCGCCCCCGACGTCTCGGACGACGCCACCGTGGCGCGCTCCTCGACGCTCGACACCATCCATGTGGGCGATGCCCGCGACATGCGCCACGTGGAGGACGGCTCCATCGCCCTGGTCGTGACCTCACCGCCGTACTTCGCCGGCAAGGAGTACGAGGAGAGCCTCGGTGAGGACGGGGTCCCCGCCACCTACTTCGAGTACCTCGCCATGCTCTCCGACGTGTTCGCCGAGTGCCGGCGCGTCCTCGAGCCCGGTGGGCGGATCGCCGTCAACGTGGCCAACCTCGGACGGCGGCCGTACCGGTCGCTCGCCGGGGACGTGACCGAGATCCTCACCGACCTCGGCCTGCTGCTCCGGGGGGAGGTGGTGTGGTGGAAGGGTCGGGCGGCCGGTGGCTCCTGCGCGTGGGGGACGTTCCAGCGGCCGGGCAACCCCGTGCTCCGCGACGTCACCGAGCGCATCGTGATCGCCAGCAAGGGTCGATTCGACCGAGCCCTCAAGGCCACGGCGCGCGCCGAGCAGGGCCTGCCCTCCACGACCACCGTCACCCGCGACGAGTTCCTCGAGGCCACCACCGACCTGTGGGAGCTGGCGCCAGAGAGCGCCACCAGGGTCGGGCACCCGGCGCCGTTCCCCGTCGAGCTCCCGCAGCGCCTGATCGAGCTCTACACCTACGCCGACGACGTGGTCCTCGACCCGTTCATGGGAGCCGGCACCACTGCTGTGGCCGCCGTGCGGACCGACCGGCGCTACGTGGGCTACGACACCGACCCGGCCTACGTGGCCCTTGCCGAGCGCCGCGTGGCAACCGAGGCCGCCTCGTCTGTCGGACCGGTCCGCATCACGGCCGGGGCCACACCTGCCGCGACCGGCGACGAGCTGGGCGATGCCGTGGCGGAGGGACGTCAGGCGCGCGAGGTGGCGGAGCTCCTGCTCGGGCGCAGCGGCTTCGTCGACATCCGGGTCGGGGTCCGGATCCCGCGCACCGGGGTGCAGGTCGCCTTCACCGCTCGCGACGCCACCGGGGGCGAGTGGGCATTCGACCTCACCGGCGGCTTCACCACGAGCCGGTCGGGCCTGGCCCGCAGCGACGAGCTCTGGCGGGCGCTCGGCACCGCGGCGGTGCTGGGTCAGACCCGCCCCGACCTGGGCATCGTGCTCCTCACCACCACCCTGCCCACGCCCCGCACCCCGGGGGCGATGAGCCTGGGGGCCGTCACCGGACCCGGTCGGCTGGTGTCCGCCGCCGTATCGCTCCTCGACCCCGAGGGCGAGGATGCCCTCCGGCTGCTGGCATCGCAGGGCCGTCCCGCGTAAGCCGTGCTGACCAGGACATTTCTGGTGGAGACGATGGGAATCGAACCCACGACCCCCTGCTTGCAAAGCAGGTGCTCTGCCAACTGAGCTACGTCCCCGGGAGCGGCTGCGCGGGCCGTCGGTACCTCAGTGTACGTCCAACAGATCCGGACGACCGAGCCCCCCAGACCCCTCGACACGGGGCCAGGCGCGACGATGCGGCGGGCGACCGGCCGGAGCCGGGCCCGCCGCAGTCGGGGGCGTCTACCAGTAGTGGCGGCGTCCGCCCACGGCCCGGTCGAGGGAGCCGAGGACCATGAGGATCACGCCGACGACGAGGAGGATGACCCCGAGCGTGGTGAGGATCCCGATGCCGAGGAGGATGCCAAGGAGGAGCAGGACGATGCCGAGGGTGATCACCTCGGCCGTGTACCCCGCCGCCCGGATCGAGAACCCGGGCACCAGCCGGCGACGAGCTACAGGGCGCGCAGCACCACGTTGAGCACGATCGTCAGCACCACCGAGGCGACGATCGAGACGAGGATCATGCCGAGGCAGCCGGCGCCGCCGCCGAGGGGGCGCACCTCCAGGTTTCGGCCGAGGCGCATGGGGCCACCGTGCCCACCGCGGCCGCGCGCCACGCTCGCACCTGCCGCCCTCGCCCGCTGCCTGTGCCAGGCTCGACCCGATGAGCGCTCCCTCGACTGACGGGCCCCGCACCCGACGGGAGGAGGCCCTCGACCTCGGCAAGGAGCTGATGACGTGCTGGCGTGAGGACCGCATCACCGGCCTCGCCGCCGAGATCGCCTTCTTCGCGATCCTCAGCCTCTTCCCCACCCTGCTCGCCACCGCCGCCGCCCTCGGCTCCCTCGAGCGGTTCGTGGGCTCCGCCACCGCCGAGCGCGCGAGGGAGGCGGTGGTCGAGGCCCTCGGCCGGATCCTCACCGCCGAGGCCGACGACACCATCGGGGCGGTGGAGGCGCTGTTCATCGAGCAGCGACCGGGTCTGCTCACCTTCGGGCTCCTGTTGACGGTCTACGCCATGTCGCGCGGCTTCGCCGGGGTCATCCGGGCCCTCGACGTGGTCTACGACCTCGAGGAGCGGCGCTCGTGGGTCAACATCCGCGCCCACGCCATCGGCCTGTCCATCGGGACCGTGGTCATGGCAGCGGCCGTCCTCCTCATGCTCATCCTCGGCCCCCTCTTCGGCGGGGGCGAGAAGGTGGCCGACGCGATCGGCCTCGGCGGATTCTTCGCGGTCTTCTGGGACGTCGTGCGGCCGCCGGTGGCCTTCGCCATGCTCGTGATCTGGGCGACGGTGGTCTTCCACGTGGCGCCCAACAAGCGGACCCCATTCCGCTGGGACCTTCCGGGGGCGCTCGTGGCCGCCGTCGCCTGGTTGCTCGTCTCGCTGGGCTTCCGCCTCTACCTGGAGCTCGCCGCCGAGGGAAACCAGGTGTTCGGGGTTCTCGGTGGTGCCCTCAGTGTGCTGTTCTGGTTGTACCTGCTCGGCATCGGCCTCCTCCTCGGCGGCGAGGTCAACGCCATCCTCTACCGACGCTACGGGCCCGGGCCCCGGGGCGTGGGCCCCGAAGCCGAGCCTGACTAGCGTCGGTGGCCGTGGATCCCGAACGACCGCTGGCCATCGCCGAGGGGCTGCTGTCGCTGCCCACCGCGCCGTTCATGGAGGACCTCCCCATCGACCACGTGATGGGCTTCGCCGACGACCGCCCGCGCCTGAGCCGCTCGCTCGACGCGGCGGGCAACGTCGTCGTGCGCTACGACGGACCGGGCGCCGACACCAGTCGGCCGCTGGTGCTCGTGGCCCACCTCGACCACCCCGGCTTCGCCGTCGACGGCGTGGCCGACGGGACGGCGTCGCTGACCTTCCACGGTGGCCTGATGGCGGCCCACGCCCACGAGGGCTCGCCGCTCCACCTCTTCCGCCGTGGCCAGGTCGAGCCCGTCGGCGTCGCCGAGCTCGTGACCGCCGACGAGCGCGCCGGTCGCCTCACCGGTGGCACCGCCCGCGTTGTCGATGGCGAGGCGGGCACCGACGGCTTCGCCATGTGGGGGTTCCCAGGTTGGTCCCTCGACGACGGCCGCATCGTGGGCCGGGTCTGCGACGACCTCATGGGCGCCGCCGCCGCGCTCGTCACCCTCGACGAGGTGGCGCGCCAGGCGCCCGAGGGCGTCTCGGTGTGGGGCCTTTTCACCCGGGCCGAGGAGGTCGGCTTCCTCGGCGCCCTCGCTGCCATCCGCCTCGGCACCGTGCCGGTGGGCGCGTCGATCCTGTCGCTCGAGTGCTCCAAGGCCCTCGCCGACGCCCCGCAGGGCGACGGCGTGATCGTGCGGGTCGGCGACCGGATGAGCATCTTCGATCCCGGCCTCACCGAGGCCCTCCGCTCCGCGGCCGAGGCGGCGGCCGCCGAGCTC
>DATKDW010000068.1 GCA_035512495.1 Acidimicrobiales bacterium | reverse complement strand
CTCCACCGCCTGCTCGTCCGCCGGGGCGGCCTTCCCGACCGGTGCCGCTGCCCGCCGGCCGCGACCGCGGGCGGGTGCCTTCGCCTCGGAGGTCTCCTCGGCCGGCGCTGCGGCACGACGACCACCACGACGACGGGCCGGCTGAGCGACCTCGGCTTCGGCCTCGGCTCGGACATCCTCGACCTCGGCGTCGGCGAGCTCCTGGACCTCCTCGAAACCCGGGATGGCCAGGTCGATGCCACGGCGGGGCGCATCGAGCGACTGCACCACGAAGGTGCGCACCTCGCCGCGCTCGAGCACCTCACGGGCGCTGCGCGGCGCCGGGTCGGCCATCGACTTCAGGGGCACGTAGCAGCGGGCCTCGCCGACCTTGACGTAGGCGCCGTGGGAGCTGAACTCCACGACCTCGCCCTCGACGGTGTCACCAGGCCGGTTGTCGGCGATGAACTCGATGAACGGCAGGGGGTCGTTGATGGCGTCAGCAGCCGTTGACGACGACGCCTCACCGGACCCCGTGCGGCCACCTCGACGCCGGCCCGAACGGCCGCCACCACGTTCGGTGCGGTCGCTGTCAGGGGCCTGGCGCCGGCGACGACCACCGTCGCCGGTCTCGCTGGTCTCGCCAGTCTCGACGGTCTCGACGGTCTCGCTGGTCTCGTCGATGTCGTCCGCCCCGGTCGGGAGGGTGTCGCCGATCCTCGGACGAGAACCGTCGGGCATGGTCCGGGGCGCGGCCTTGGGTGCCCGCGTGGCGTTGGCCACCCGCTTGGTGGACGACCCCGACGAGCCCCGCGTGCGCTTCTTGGCAGCGGCGCGGGTGGCCTGGCGGCTCTTGGGCCCACGCACCGGGGTCCGCTCGGTGAAGATCCACCCGATGTGGGGCACGGGCTTGCCGCCCACGAGTCGTCCCTCGTCGAAGAGCCACGTGTACTCGCCGTGGAACTCCTGGAAGGAGTCGTTCGAGAAGATGGTCGCCTCGGCACGGTCGGCGATCTCGAGGATGAACTTGTCGCCCCGGCCGATGGTGCCCGCCGGCGGGGTCAGCAGCTCGCCCGCTTCGAGTGCTTCGTCGTACATCTTCCGCTCGGACGAGTCGATGCGGTGCTCGAAGGTGGCGTCGACCACCACCGTGACGACGTCGTGGGGCCGCTCTTCGAGGAAGGCGCGCACGGCTTCGTCGAGCTGCTTGAGGCTGGGGAGGTTCCGGCCCTCCGTTGCGATGTTGGAGCCGTCGATGACGAGGTGGGCTGGTGCCATGTCGGTGTCAGTCAACCATTCTGGGTCGGAGGAATCGTGCATCCCGCCGTGAACGCCCCCGTCACCTGCCTACGCTTTGGCTGATGGACGACGACGTCACCGGCGAGGTCACCGAGCTCCTCCAGGCCCTGATTCGCAACGCCTGCGTCAACGACGGCACCGCCGAGTCCGGTGGTGAGTCGAGGAGCGCCGATGTGCTGGAGGGAGTCCTCGAAGGCCCGGGTCTCGACCTGGAGCGCTATGAGGCCCGACCGGGCCGGAGCAACCTGGTGGCTCGCATAGAGGGTAGCGACCCTGGCGCGCCCAGTGTGCTTCTCATGGGTCACACCGACGTGGTGCCGGTCAACCCCGACGGCTGGTCCCGCGATCCCTTCGGCGGCGAGCTCGTCGACGGCGAGGTGTGGGGCCGGGGCGCGATCGACATGTTGAACCTCACGGCGTCCATGGCCGTGGCGTTCAAGCGGCTGGCCGCCTCCGGCTTCAAACCCAAGGGAACGCTGGCGTACCTGGCCGTCGCCGACGAGGAGGCGCTCGGCACCTGGGGCGCCGAGTGGCTGGTCGACAACCGGCTCGACGCCGTGCGGTGCGACTACGTGATCACCGAGTCCGGCGGCATGCCCGGGCGCCGCCCGAGCGGTGTGAAGCTCCCCGTGGTCGTGGCCGAGAAGGGCAGCCACTGGTGCACGCTGCGGATCACGGGGACCCCCGGCCATGGCTCACAGCCGTTCCGGACCGACAACGCCCTCGTCACCGCGGCGGAGGTCGTGCGCCGGCTCGCCTCCTACCGGCCGGAGACGCAGATCCACGAGACCTGGCGCCGCTACGTCACCGCGATGGACTTCCGGCCCGACCGGGAGGCGGGGATGCTGTCCGCCGACGGTTTCGTGGAGATGTGCGAGGAGCTGCCCCTCGGGCTGGCACGCAACGCCCACGCCTGCACCCACACGACCTTCGCCCCGACCGTGCTCCACGGCGGCACCAAGACCAACGTCATCCCCGACCGCGTCGACCTCGAGGTCGACATCCGCACCCTCCCGGGCCAGACCGCCGACGACATCGACGCTCTCCTCGCCGACGCCCTCGGCGACCTGGCCGGCAAGGTAAAGGTGATCAGCGCCGCCCACGACCCGAGCACCGCCTCGCCGGTCGACACCCCGCTGTGGGACGCCATGGACCGGGTGTGCCAGGGCTTCTACCCCGGCTCCTCCCTGGTGCCGACCATGACCGTGGGCGCCACCGACGCACGGTTCTTCCGCCGGATCGGGGCCACGGCCTACGGCTTCGGGCTCTTCAGCGAGAAGCTCCGCTACGAGGACTACGCCGTGATGTTCCACGGCGACGACGAGCGGGTCGACGTCGAGTCGCTGCGGCTGTCCACCGAGATGTGGGGGGCGCTCGCCCAGGACCTCCTGGCGTGAGCGGTACCTGCATCACCGCTGTGCTGTTCGACTTCGGTGGGGTCATCCTCTCGAGCCCCTTCGAGGCCTTTGCCCACCACGAGCGCGAGCACGGCCTGCCCGAGGGCTTCATCCGCCGCCTCAACGCCACAAATCCCGACGCCAACGCATGGGCGCTGCTCGAGCGCAGCGAGGTCGACCTGGACGGCTTCGCCGAGCTGTTCGAGGCGGAGGCCGCCACCGCCGGGCACCGCATCGACGCACGCGCCATCCTCGGGCTCCTCGGTGGCGAGGTGCGCCCCGAGATGGTGGAGGCGCTGCGGCGGATCCGCGCCGCGGGGCTGCCGTTGGCGCTGCTCACCAACAACTTCGTGAGCGGCCCGGGGGGCGCCACGGCCGGTTCCCGGCCCGACATCGCCGAGGCGCTGGCGCTGTTCGACCACGTGATCGAGTCGTCGGTGGCGGGAGTGCGCAAGCCCGATCCCGCCGCCTACGACCTCGTGCTCGACCGCCTCGACGTGCCGGCCCACGAGGTCGTGTTCCTCGACGACCTCGGCGTCAACCTCAAGCCGGCCCGGGCCTTGGGCATGACCACCATCAAGGTGCTCGACGCCGACCAGGCCCTCACCGAGCTCGAGGCCGTGCTCGGCTTCCCGCTGCGCTAGGGCAGCGGACAACCACGCAACGGTCAGGCCAGGCCCTCGAGCGCCCGGTCGAGGATCTCCTCCTGCTCCTGGGCGTGGACCTTGGCCGATCCGGTAGCCGGGCTGCCCGACTCTGCACGGCTGGCGTGCATCAGCTTGGCCCGGTCGGGAAGCAGAGCGTGGAGGCGCCCGTGCACGAACGGCCAAGCGCCCATGTTCTCGGGCTCCTCCTGGAGCCAGCACACGCTGTCGGCCTGCTCATAGCGCTCGAGCAGGGCGGCGATGCGCTCCTCGGGCCACGGGTACAGCTGCTCGATCCGCACCACAGCGGCGTCGGCACCGACCTGGTCGCGCCGCTTCATGGCGTCGTAGGCGACCTTGCCCGAGCAGAGGACCACTCGACGGACGGTCGCCGGGTCGGCGACCGTCGGGTCGTCGAGGATCTCCTCGAAGCTGCCAGCGGTGAGGGCCGAGATGGGTGAGCGCGACTCCTTGGCGCGCAGGAGGTACTTGGGCGCGAAGACGATCAGCGGCTTGCGGACGTCGCGGACCACCTGGCGGCGCATGAGGTGGAAGTACTGCGCGGCGCTGGTGGCGTTGACCACCTGGAAGTTGTCATCGGCGGCGAGGGTCAAGAAGCGCTCGATGCGTCCGGAGGAGTGCTCGGGGCCCTGGCCGTCGTAGCCGTGCGGAAGCAGCAGCACGAGGCCCGAGGTCTGGCCCCACTTGTCCTCGGCCGACGAGAGGAACTGGTCGATCACGATCTGGGAGCCGTTCACGAAGTCGCCGAACTGCGCCTCCCAGCAGACGAGGGCGGCGCGGTGGACCACCGAGTAGCCGTACTCGAAGCCCATCGCCGCGTACTCGGAGAGCAGCGAGTCGTAGATCCAGAGCTTGCCCTGCTCGGGGCCGAGGTAGGCGAGCGGCGCGTGCTCCTGGCCGGTCTCGTGGTCGAAGAGCACGGCGTGACGGTGGGAGAAGGTCCCCCGGCGCGAGTCCTGGCCGGCGAAGCGGATGTCGCGCCCCTCGTCGAGGATCGACCCGAAGGCCAGCGCCTCGCCGAGGGCCCAGTCGACCTCACCGGAGTCCCACAGGGCGCGACGTGCCTCGAACTGCTTGGCCAGCTTGGGGTGCGCCGTGAAGCTCTCGGGCGCGGCGTCGAGCACGTCGAGGATGTGGGCGAGCCGCTCCTCGGCCACCCCGGTCTCGACCTGGGGCAGGACGCCGCGGGCGCGCGGGGCGGGGCGGGCGCGGACGCCCTCGGGGGGTGCCACCGACCTCGTCTCGTCGAGCGCCGCCTGGAGCCGCGACGAGAAGTCCTCCAGCGCCTGCTCCGCCTCCTCCAGGGTGATGTCGCCCCGCTTCACGAGCGACTCGACGTAGAGCTTGCGCACCGACCGCCTCGCCTCGATGCGCTTGTACATCAGCGGCTGGGTGTAGCTGGGGTCGTCGCCCTCGTTGTGGCCGTGCCGCCGGTAGCAGAACATGTCGATGACGACGTCGCGGTGGAACGCCTGGCGGTACTCGAAGGCGAGGCGAGCCACGCGGACGCACGACTCGGGGTCGTCGCCGTTGACGTGCAGGATCGGCGCCTGGACGATCTTGGCCACGTCGGTGGCGTACAGCGACGAGCGTCCGTACTCCGGAGCGGTGGTGAAGCCCAGCTGGTTGTTGATCACCAGGTGCACCGTGCCTCCGGTGCGGTAGCCCTTGAGGTCGGAGAGGTTGAACGTCTCGGCCACCACGCCCTGGCCGGCGAAGGCGGCGTCGCCGTGGATGAGCAGCGGGAGCACCGAGTACGAGGTCGGCTCGTCGATGAGGTCCTGCATGGCGCGGACCATGCCCTCGACGACGGGGTCGACGGCCTCGAGGTGCGACGGGTTGGCTGCCAGCTCCACCGGCATCTCGAAGCCCTTGCGGCTGCGGAAGGTGCCCTTGGCGCCGAGGTGGTACTTCACGTCGCCGGAGCCCTGGACCATGTCCTCGACGACATGGCCCTCGAACTCGGTGAAGATCGATCGCAGCGGCTTGCCCACGATGTTGGCCAGGACGTTGAGGCGCCCGCGGTGGGCCATGCCCATGACGACGCCGTCGAGGCCCTCGTCGGCCGCCCGATCGAGCACGGCGTCGAGCAGGGGGATCGCCGACTCCGCGCCCTCGATGCCGAAGCGCTTTGCACCGAGGTACTTGGTGGCGAGGAACTTCTCGAACGCCTCCGCGGCGTTGAGCCGCCCGAGGACGTGGCGCTGCTCGACGGTGTCGAGGGTGACCTTGACCCCTTCGACGTGCTCTTGGATCCACCGCTTCTGCTCGGGGTCCTGGATGTGCATGTACTCGACGCCGACGGTGCGGCAGTAGGCGTCCCGCAGGATGCCGAGGATGTCGCCGAGCGGGAGGCGGTCGGTTCCGGCCAGGCCGTCGGTGAGGAACTCGCGGTCGAGGTCCCAGATGGTCAGCCCGTACGTCGCCGGGTCGAGCTCGGCGTGCATGTGGGGTTCCTTGACGCCCAGCGGGTCGAGGTCGGCGATGAGGTGGCCCCGGACCCGGTGCATGTTGATGACCTTGTTGACCTGCATCTGCTTGCGCAGGTTGGCGTCGACCGAGTCGAGGTCGTTGATGTCCCGACGCCACTGCACCGCCTCGTAGGGGACCCCCAACGAGCGGAAGATCTCCTCGTAGAAGCCGTCGGCGCCGAGCAGCAGCTCGTGCAGCCGCTTGAGGAACATGCCCGACTCCGCACCCTGGATGATGCGGTGGTCGTAGGTGGAGCTGATGGTGATCACCTTCGAGACACCCACCTCGGCCAGGGCCCGGGGGTCGGCGGCCTGGTACTCGGCCGGGAAGTCGATCGCCCCGACGCCGATGATGACGCCCTGGCCGGGCATGAGCCGAGGCACCGACTGGACGGTGCCGATCGTGCCGGGGTTGGTCAGGGTGGCCGTCGTGCCGGCGAAGTCGTCCACGCCGATCTTGTTCGACTTCACCTTGCGCACGATCTCCTCGTAGGCCGCGTGGAAGGCACGGAAGTCGAGGGTGTCGGCCTCCTTGATGCACGGCACGAGGAGGGTCCGACTGCCGTCGGACTTCTCGACGTCGACGGCGAGGCCGAGGCCGATGTGCTCGTGGCGGATGATCCCGGGTTTGCCGTCGACCTCGGCGTAGGCCGTGTTCATGGCCGGCATCGACTCCAGCGCCTTGACGATGGCGTAGCCGATGAGGTGGGTGAAGCTGACCTTGCCGCCCCGCGTGCGGCCCAGGTAGCCGTTGATCACCTTGCGGTTGACCTCCAGGAGCTTGGCCGGCACGTTGCGGAAGGAGGTGGCCGTGGGCACCCCGAGGCTTGCCTCCATGTTGGCCACGATCCGGGCCGACGCCCCACGGAGGGGCTCAGCGCCCGCTGGTGCGGGAGCGGAGGTCGCCTTGACCGGGGTCGGGGTAGGAGCGGGCGTGGGAGCGGGTGCCGGGGGCGAGGCAGCGTCGCCGGCCACGGCCGGCTTCGGCACATCGCTCTGGTAGTCGGCGAAGAACTCCCTCCAGCTCTCGCTCACCGAATCGGGGTCGTCGACGTACTGCTCGTACATCTCGTCGACGAGCCAGGCGTTGGCACCGAAGGAGGTCGGGGAACTGGAGGGATCGCTCACATCGAGCGATGGTACCGGCCCGGAGAGGGGGGCCTCTGGCGACCGGGTGCCCGACCCGAGCCGATACGGTCGACGACCATGACGGCCCAGTTCATCTTCACCATGCACAAGCTGAGCCGGTTCCACCCGCCGGACCGCCAGGTGCTCTCCGACATCACCCTCGCGTTCTACCCGGGCGCCAAGATCGGCGTCATCGGCGCCAACGGCTCGGGGAAGTCGTCGCTGCTCGGCGTCATGGCGGGTGAGGACGACGGCTACACCGGCGAGGCCCGCCTCACCCCTGGCTTCTCCGTCGGGCTGCTCCACCAGGAGCCCACCCTCGACGAGTCGAAGGACGTCCTCGCCAACGTGATGGACGGCGTCGGCGAGACCGCCACCCTCATCACCCGGTACAACGACGTCTGCGCCGCCTTCGCCGACCCCGACGCCGACATGGACAAGCTGCTGACCCAGCAGGCCGAGCTGCAGGACCAGATCGACGCCGCCGGCGCCTGGGACCTCGAGCGCACCGTCGAGATCGCCATGGACGCCCTCAGGCTGCCCCCCGCCGACGCCGCGGTGGCGACCCTCTCCGGTGGCGAGAAGCGCCGGGTGGCGCTGTGCCGCCTCCTGCTCAGCCGCCCCGACCTCCTCCTCCTCGACGAGCCGACGAACCACCTCGATGCCGAGTCGGTGGCCTGGCTGGAGCGCTTCTTGCACGACTACCAGGGCACGGTCGTGGCCGTGACCCACGACCGCTACTTCCTCGACAACGTGGCCGGCTGGATCCTCGAGCTCGACCGCGGCAAGGGCTACCCCTTCGAGGGCAACTACTCGGGCTGGCTCGAGCAGAAGGGCGCCCGCCTGGCCCAGGAGGAGAAGCAGGAGTCCGCCCGCCAGCGCACCCTCGCTCGCGAGCTGGAGTGGGTCCGCATGTCGCCCCGGGCCCGCCAGGCCAAGGGCAAGGCCCGCCTGAGCGCCTACGACCAGCTCCTCGCCGAGCAGGCCGAAGGGGGCCTCACCGGTGACAAGCTGGAGATCACCATCCCGCCCGCCCCCCGTCTCGGCGACCAGGTCATCGAGGCCGACCACCTGCGCAAGGGCTACGGCGACCGCCTCCTCATCGACGACCTCACCTTCTCGCTGCCCCCGGCCGGCATCGTGGGCGTCATCGGCCCCAACGGCGCCGGCAAGACCACGCTGTTCAGGATGCTCACCGGCGTGGAGACGCCCGACGAGGGCGCGCTCACGGTCGGCAGCACCGTCGAGATGGCCCACGTCGACCAGTCGCGCGCCGCCCTCGACCCCGAGGCGACGGTGTACCAGGAGATCACCGGCGGGGTCGACGACCTCAAGGTCGGCAACCGGGAGATCCACGGTCGGGCCTACGTGGCGTCGTTCAACTTCAAGGGCTCCGACCAGCAGAAGAAGGTCGGGGTGCTCTCCGGCGGCGAGCGCAACCGCCTCCACCTGGCCAAGCAGCTGCTCAGCGGCGGCAACGTGCTCCTGCTCGACGAGCCCACCAACGACCTCGACGTCGACACCCTCCGGGCACTCGAGGACGCGCTCCTGTCGTTCGCCGGCTGCGCGGTCGTCATCAGTCACGACCGGTGGTTCCTCGACCGGGTGGCCACCCACGTGCTCGCCTTCGAGGGCAACTCCGAGGTGCGGTGGTTCGAGGGCAACTTCAGCGACTACGAGGCCGACCGCCGCAAGCGCCTCGGCGCCGACGCCGACCAGCCCCACCGCATCAAGTACAAGCCACTGGCACGCACGTAGGGGGAGCTGCCGGGCAGCATCCCCGCCGAACCCTGGGCGCGAAGATGCTGGGCCAGGGTGCACGGCGGAAGCACCCCGACCCAGCGGCGACAGGCTTCACGAAAAGTGGTCGGTCGTCAAGCCTGTCCCGGGTCACGTCACGGGGAGTGGGTGGGGCGTCGCGCTCAGAGACCAGCGACGACCAGGGCGGCCTGCGCCACCGGGTCGCCATCGGCCGGGGTGAGGCGCAGGTCGGGCGCCGCCGGCGCTTCGTAGGGGCTGTCGATGCCGGTGAAGCCGGTCAGCTGGCCGGCCCGCGCCTTGGCGTAGAGACCCTTGGGGTCGCGCCGCTCGCACTCCTCGATCGGCGTGTCCACGAACACCTCGACGAAGGGCAGCTCGGCAGCGGCGTGGGCTGCCCGCACGGCGTCGCGCCCCGCCCGGAACGGACTGATCACCGGCACCAGCGCCACCATCCCGGCGTCGGCGAGGAGGCGGGCGACCTCGCCCACCCGCCGGACGTTCTCGGTCCGGTCGTCGTCAGAGAACCCCAGGTCGGCACTGAGACCGTGGCGGACGTTGTCGCCGTCGAGGAGGTAGGCGGGCCTGCCGGACTCGACCAGCAGGCGCTCTACCGCGGCCGCCACCGTCGACTTCCCCGAGCCCGACAGGCCGGTGAACCACACGGTCGCCCCCACCAGGCCGAGCGCCGCCCACCGCTCGCCCCGCGCCAGCTCGGGCTCGTGCCAGGTCAGGTTCCGGCTGGTGTTGCCGGTCACGTGGGGCGGTCGAGGATCATGCCGGCGGCCACCGTGGCGTTGGTGACCTCGTCGATGAGGATGAAGCTCCCGGTGGTGCGGTTGCGACGGTAGGCGTCGTGCAGCAGCGGGACGGTGGTGCGCAGGCTCACCCGACCGATCTCGTTGAGCCCAAGGGTGGAAGCGGACTCGTCGCGATGGAGCGTGTTGACGTCGAGGCGGTACGAAAGCTCCGACACCATGGCCCTCGCCACCCGGGTGGTGTGCTTGACGGTGTACTTGCCGCGGAGCTGCATCGGTGTCTCGGCCATCCAGCACAGCGTGGCATCGATGTCCTGCGACACGTCGGGGCGGTTGTGCGGGCGGCAGATCATGTCGCCGCGGCCCACGTCGAGGTCGTCGGCGAGGCGGATGGTGACCGACATCGGCGAGAACGCCTCGGCCACGGGTCCGTCGGCGGTGTCGATGGCAGTGATGGTCGTGGGCAGGCCGGACGGGAGCACCACCACGTCGTCGCCGGGCTTGAGCACACCGCCCGCCACCGTCCCCGCGTAGCCGCGGTAGTCGTGGTGGGCGTCATCGCGGGGACGGATCACGTATTGCACCGGGAAGCGGACGTCGATCATGTTGCGGTCGGAGGCGATGTGGACCTCCTCGAGGTGGTGCAGCAGCGACCCGCCCTCGTACCAGTCCATGTTCGCCGAGCGGTGCACCACGTTGTCGCCGAGCAGAGCCGAGATGGGCACGAAGCTCAGGTCGGTGACGTCGAGGCGCATGGCGAAGGCACGGAACTCGGCCTTGATGGCCTCGAACACCTCCTGGTCCCAGCCGACGAGGTCCATCTTGTTGACGCAGACCACCAGGTGCGGGACCCGCAGGAGCGAGGCGAGGAAGGCATGGCGCCGCGACTGCTCGACGATGCCCTTGCGGGCGTCGATCAGGACCAGCGCCAGGTCGGCGGTGGATGCGCCGGTGACCATGTTGCGCGTGTACTGCACGTGGCCGGGGGTGTCGGCGATGATGAACTTGCGCTTGGGGGTGGCGAAGTAGCGGTAGGCCACGTCGATGGTGATGCCCTGCTCGCGCTCGGCGCGCAGGCCGTCGGTGAGCAGGGCGAGGTTGGTCTCCTCTCCCCGCTGGCGCGACGAGCGCTCCACCGCCGCCAGCTGGTCCTCGAAGATGGCCTTGGAGTCGTAGAGCAGGCGCCCGATCAGGGTGGACTTGCCGTCGTCGACCGACCCGGCGGTGGCAAACCGAAGGAGCTCCATGATCAGAAATAGCCCTCCTTCTTGCGGTCCTCCATGGCGGCTTCCGAGAACTTGTCGTCGGCCCTGGTGGCGCCCCGCTCGGTGAGCCGGGTGGCAGCGACCTCGATGATGACGTCCTCCACCGTGGCCGCCGCCGACTCGACCGCGGCGGTGCAGTCGGCGTCGCCGACGGTGCGGTAGCGCACGAGCGCCTCGCAGGGCTCCTCGCCCTCCCACGCCGCCACGTGCTCACCGAGGCCCATGAGCATGCCGTCCCGGCGCACGACCTCTCGGCGGTGGGCATAGTAGATCGAGGGGATCTCGAGGCCCTCCTCGGCGATGTACTGCCAGATGTCGAGCTCGGTCCAGTTGCTCAGGGGGAAGATGCGGATGTGCTCACCTCGACGGTGGCGGCCGTTGTAGAGCGACCAGAGCTCGGGGCGCTGGTTCTTCGGATCCCACTGGCCGAAGTCGTCCCGGTGGGAGTACACCCGCTCCTTGGCACGGGCCTTCTCCTCGTCGCGCCGGGCACCGCCGAACACGGCGTCGAAGGCGTGCTCCTCGATGGCGTCGAGCAGCGTGGTGGTCTGGAGTCGGTTGCGCGTGGCCCGCGGGCCGGTCTCCTCGGCCACCCGACCGCCGTCGATCGAGGCCTGCACGGAGGCCACGGTGAGCTCGACGCCCAGCTCGTCCACGCGGCGGTCGCGGAACTCGAGGACCTCGGGGAAGTTGCGTCCGGTGTCGACGTGCATGACCGCGAACGGGATCTTCGCCGGCCAGAACGCCTTCTCGGCGACCCGGAGCATCACGATCGAGTCCTTGCCCCCGGAGAAGAGGACGCAGGGGCGCTCGAGCTCGGCCGCGACCTCGCGGAAGATGTGCACGGCCTCGGACTCGAGGGCACGCAGGTGGGAGAGCTCGTAGCTCACTGGGGGGGCGGTGGCGGTGTCGATGGGGCGAGGGTAGCGATACCTGACCGGATCACTCAACATTGGCGCCGGGTACCGTCCTCCCCCATGCCCCCGGCTGCACCACCCCCGACCCCGGTCCCGGCCGCCGACCACGCGCTGGCAGCGGAGCTCGCGGGGACCGCAGGCAAGGTCCTCCTCGAGCTTCGCGCTTCCGGGGGCCGCCACCCGCAGTTGGTGAAGGACGAGGGCGACCGACGGGCGCATGTGTTCATCGCCGGGCGCCTCCGCGAGGAGCGCCCCCACGACGGGCTGCTCTCCGAGGAGGGCCACGACGACCGCGGCCGCCTCGCCCTCGACCGCGTGTGGGTGGTCGACCCGCTCGACGGCACCCGCGAGTTCGGCGAGCCCGGTCGCGTCGACTGGGCCGTGCACATCGCCCTGGCCGTGGGCGGAAGCGTCGCCGCCGCAGCCGTGGCCCTGCCGGCCGAGGACCTCGTGTTCGCCACCGACCCGGCTCCCACCCCCCCGCCGGCCGGCGACCGACGGCTCCGGGTGGCGACCAGCCGTACCCGCCGGCCGCTGGCTTCGACCGTCGTGGCCGAGGCACTCGACGCCGAGCTCGTGCCGATGGGTTCCGCTGGTGCCAAGGCCATGGCGGTGGTGCGCGGCGACGTCGACGCCTACGCCCACGCCGGCGGGATGTACGAGTGGGACTCCGCCGCGCCCACCGGCGTCGCCGCCGCCGCCGGTCTGCACGTGTCGCGCATCGACGGCTCACCGCTCACCTACAACCACGCCGACCCCTGGCTCCCCGACCTCCTCATCTGCAGGCCGGAGCTGGCCGACGCCTGCCTCGCCGCGCTCTTGCACTGCTGACGCAGCCGCCGGCTCGGCGTGCCAGCATCCGGTGATGGACCTGCGCACCATCCGCTTCGAGGTCGCTGACGGCGTGGCCACCGTCACCCTCAACCGCCCCGAGCGGCTCAACGCCTGGACCGGTCGCATGGAGGCGGAGTACCGCTGGGCCATGGCCAGCGCCGAGGCCGACGAGGCGGTGCGCGTCGTCGTGGTGACCGGTGCCGGACGGGGTTTCTGCGCCGGCGCCGACACCGCTGCCCTCGACGGCATGGTCGAGTCGGGCGCCTACGACACCGGGGTCACGGCGCCGCCGGCGGAGCCCGGCTTCGGGGTCCGCCCAGACTTCGACCACCCCCACGCCTTCCACCTCGGGCTCACCAAGCCGGTGATCGCCGCCGTCAACGGCCCCGCGGCTGGAGTCGGGTTCGTCCTCGCCTGCTTCGCCGACATCCGCTTCGCGGCCGCCGGCGCCAAGCTCACCACCAGCTTCGGCCGCCTCGGCCTCCCCGCGGAGTACGGGATCTCCTGGCTCCTGCCTCGCCTGGTGGGGACCGCTCACGCCGCCGACCTGCTGTTCTCCAGCCGGGTGGTGCTGGCCGAAGAGGCGGCCTCCATGGGCCTCGTCAACCGGGTGATGCCCCCCGACGAGCTGCTCCCGAAGACCCTCGACTACGCCCGACGCATCGCCTCGGAGATCTCGCCGTCATCGCTGGCGGTCATGAAGCGCCAGCTCTGGACCGACGTGCTCGGAGACCTCGACACCTCGGTCCGCAACGCCGTCGAGCACCTGCACCGCATGGTCGGCGAACCGGACTTCGCCGAGGGCGTCGCCGCCCACCAGGGGCGCCACCCGCCACGGTTCGGCACCTGAGGGAAAATCGGGCAGGTGTCCAGGGCCTTCACGGCGTACTCTCCCTTTGACGGGAGCGCCCGGGAGACCCTCGGGAGCGCCCATCACCGAACCTGGGGGCGATGTGCCTGCGGACGACGTGACTGTGAACGAGGAGCCTGTGAGCGACGAGCGGTCGGGCATCCCCGGCTTGGCGTCCGCCGCGGAGCGGCTCAAGCTCATGGAGTCGGTCGTGCGCTCGGGCCTCGACGCGGTCGTCGTCACCGAGATCGG
>DATKDW010000067.1 GCA_035512495.1 Acidimicrobiales bacterium | reverse complement strand
TGCTCGGCGATGCGGCCCAGCATGCCGTTGACGAACTTGCCGGAGTCGTCGGTGGAGTAGCGCTTGGCCAGCTCGACGGCCTCGGAGATGATCGCCCCGGTGGGGACGTCGGGACGGTGGCCGAGCTCGTAGACGGCCATCCGCAGCAGCGTGCGGTCGATGGTGGGCATGCGCTCGAGCGACCAGCCCTTCGAGAAGCGGCGGATGAGCTGGTCGAGCTCGGGTCCGTGCTCCCCCACCCCGGCGACGAGGTCGGCGGCGAACGCCTCGGGCTCGAGGGTCTGGCACTCGAGGACCTCGGTGGAGGAGATCCCCTTGGAGTCGGCCTCGTAGAGCATCGACAGGGCCCGCTCGCGGGCCTCACGCCGCGAGCCGACGCCGTCGGCGGTGGGATCGGTCACGGCCAGACGCTCATCGACAGGCGCTCACGTGCGCGGGCTGGTCGGGTTGGCCACGATCAGACCCGGGTCATGTAATCGCCGCTGCGGGTGTCGACCTTGATCCGGTCCCCGACGTTCACGAACAGCGGGACGGCGACCACCAGGCCGGTCTGCACCGTGGCCGGCTTGCGGCCGGCCGAGCTGCGGTCGCCCTGCAGGCCGGGCTCGGTCTCGGTGACGTCGAGCTCGACCGAGGCCGGGATCTCCACGCCCACGATCTCGTCCTTGTACATCATGAGCAGGGCGGTGGAGCCCTCCACCAGGTAGTTGACGGCGTCGCCCAGGGTGGCGGGCGGGACGTTCAGCTGGTCGTAGGTCTGGTTGTCCATGAACACGAAGTCGCCGGCCTCGGCGTAGAGGTACTGCATCTCCCGCTTGTCGATCACCGCCTGCTCGACCTTCTCGGCGGCGCGGAACGTCTTGTCGACCTGGGCGCCGGTGCGGGTGTTCTTCAGGGTGGTGCGCACGAAGGCGCCGCCTTTGCCGGGCTTGACGTGCTGGAAGTCGACCACCTGGAAGAGGCCCTCGGAGAGGTCGAGGGTCATGCCGTTCTTGAGGTCGTTGGTGCTGATCGTCATGGACGGTCCTTCGGTGACGGGCTTCGGGCGGCGGAGCGCGGGCGGGAGGGGGTCTCAGGGCCGGGTGGTCTTGGGCGCTGCGGTGAGCGCCCGGCAACCCTGCGGGGTGACCACGACGGTGTCCTCGACGCGGACGCCTCCGTGCGCTCGCAGGTAGACGCCTGGCTCGACGGTGACCACGTGACCGGGGGCGAGCGTAGCAGCCACCCCCGTGGCCACCCGGGGCCCCTCGTGGATGTCGAGGCCCACCCCGTGGCCCGTGGGGTGGACGAAGGCGTCGGCCCAGCCGGCCTCGGCGATGGCGCTGCGGCAGGCGTCGTCGACCTCGCCGGTGGTGGCGCCGGGCACCACGGCGGCGACGCCAGCGGCCTGGGCGGCGGTGACGACGTCGAGCATCCTGGCCTGGGTGGGGCTGGGCTCACCGACCACGAAGGTGCGGGTCATGTCGGAGTGGTAGCCGTCGAGCAGGGCGCCGAAGTCGATCACGACGAGGTCGCCCTCGGCGATGGTGCGCTCCCCCGGTCGGTGGTGCGGTCGGGCACCGTTGGGACCCGACGCCACGATGGTCTCGAAGCTGACGTCGTCGGCGCCGCCGGCTCGCATGGCCAGGTCGAGGTCGAAGGCGAAGGTCCGCTCGTCGGGTCGCTCGAGGAGCCGGTGGCGCACCTCGGCGAGGGCCGCGTCGGCGATGGCCGCGGCTGCTTCGATCCGGGCGACCTCGCCGTCGTCCTTGACCTCGCGGAGCGCCTCGACGAGGCCGGTGGTGGCGACCAGCTCGGCGTCGGGGAGGACCGAGGTCTCGTAGCGCCGGGCCACCGACCACGCCACGTCGGCGGCCTCCAGGCCCACCCGCGCCACCCCCGCGGCTGCCTCGCCGAGGAGCTCGTCTTGGCGGGCGAGGGTGGCGCCGACGGCCACGCGCGCAGGCGCACCGGCGGCGTCGAGCTCGTCGGGTGCCTGCTCGGCGTAGCGGCCGTCGGTGAGGAGCACGGCGTCGTGGTCGAGCACCAGGAGGGTGGCCGACGAGCCGGTGAAGCCGGTGAGGTAGCGGACGTTGGTGAGCGAGGTGACGACGAGGGCGTCGCAGCCGGCATCGGTCAGCCGGGCCTGCAAGCGGGGCAGCCGGGCGGCCAGGTCCATGGGTGGCAGCACGGTGCCGGGCAACCGGTGCCCGCTCACGGTCGGAGGAGGCGGGCGACAGCCTCGACGGCGAGGGCGTAGCCGTGGCCGCCGAGGCCGGCGATGGTGCCGGTGGCCACCGGGGCGACCACCGAGTGGTGGCGCCAGCCCTCCCGGGCGTTGGGGTTGGAGAGGTGCAGCTCCAGCACCGGCCCGTCGAAGGCGGCGAGGGCGTCGTGCAGCGACCACGAGTAGTGGGTGAGGGCGCCCGCGTTGACGATGATCGCCGCACACCGCCCCCGAGCGGCGTGGACGGCGTCGACCAGCACCCCCTCGTGGTTGCTCTGGAGGTGCTCGAGGGTGAGCCCGGCGTCGTCAGCCGCCGCGGTGGCGACCCTCACGTGGTCGTCGAGGGTCGAGGTGCCGTAGACCTCCGGCTCTCGCTCGCCGAGGAGGTTGAGGTTGGGCCCGTTGAGGAGCAGGACGACGGGGCGGTCGGTGGCGGTCATGCGCGGCAGGCCTCCAGGGCGGCGTCGATGGTGGGGCGTGGCACGCCGGTGACCGTCTCGACGCCGTCGGGGCCGTCGAGCACGAAGGTGACGCCGCCGACGGCCTTCTTGTCGCGGGCGAAGAGCTCGACGAGCTCGTCGGGGTCGAGCCCCCGCGGCACGTGCATGGGGAGGTCGTAGGCGGCCACGGTGGCCCGGTGCTCGTCGACCCGGGCGCGGTCGATCCGGCCGAGGCGGTGCGCCAGCTCGGCGGCGAAGACGAGGCCGATGGCCACCGCCTCGCCGTGGCGCAGGTCGTAGCCGCCCGCGGTCTCGAGGGCGTGCGCCAGGGTGTGGCCGTAGTTCAAGGTGGCGCGGCGACCGCCACCTGTCCCCCGCTCTGACGAGCCGCTCGGGCTCTCGCGCTCGTCGGAGGCGACCACCTCGGCCTTGATGCGCACGCATGCGGCGACCCGCTCCTCGAGGCTGAGGTCGAGCAGGTCGGGGGCGCCGAGGAATCGGTACTTGGCCATCTCGCCGAGGCCGCTGCGGTACTCGCGCGGGGGGAGGGCCTCGAGCACCTCGGTGTCGCACAGCACGGCAGCGGGCTGCCAGAAGGCGCCGACGAGGTTCTTGCCCTCGGGCACGTTGACCCCCGTCTTGCCGCCGATGGCGGCGTCGACCTGGCCGAGGAGGGTGGTCGACACGTGCACCACCGGCACCCCCCGGTGGTAGACGGCGGCAGCGAAGCCGGCGGTGTCGGTCACCACTCCCCCGCCGACGGCGACCACCACGTCGCCGCGGGTGAGGCCCCACCGGGCGAAGCCCCGGCACAGCTCCTCGACCGTCTCGAGCGACTTGGCGTCCTCGCCGTCGCCCATGGTGAAGGTCCGGTGCTCGACGCCGGGGTCGACCTCGACCCCGATGGCGGTCTGGGTCACCACCGCCGCTCGTTGCACGCCGGTCGGGAGCACCTCGGTGAGGCGGTGGCGGGCGCCGTGGCCGACGAGGACGTCGTAGGAGCGGTCGCCGAGGTCGACGGGGACGGTGATCACCTGGAGATCGCCTCCAGGATGCGCTCGACCGCCTGCTCCGGCCCGCAGTCGGCCACGTCGACCTCGTGGTCGGCGACGTCGTGGTAGAGCGGCCGGCGCTCCTCGGCCATGCGGGCGAGGGTCGCTTCGGGGTCGTCGGCGAGGAGGGGCCGGTGGTCGCCGTCGGTGGCGCGGCGGGTGAGGGTGGCCAGGTCGGCGTCGAGCCACACGACCTCGCCGGCGTCGGCGATGCGCTGCCGGTTGGCCGGGTCGAGCACCGCCCCCCCGGCGGCGGCGATGACCGCAGGGGTCTCGGAGGCGAGCGCAGCGGCGAGGGCCTCGGTCTCGAGCACTCGGAAGGCGGGCTCACCGTCGGTCTCGAAGATCTCGCGGACGGTCCGCCCGCTGCGGGCCTCCACCTGCGCGTCGCTGTCGATCAGCTCGCGGTCGAGGCGGCCGGCCAGCAGGGAGCCGACGGTGGTCTTGCCCGACCCCATCATCCCGACGAGGACGATGTGGGTGTCGGGGACCCGTCCTCGGGGGGCTTCGCTGGAACCACCGGCCACGTCAGGCCCGGAGGCTGGCCAAGTAGGCATCGCGGTTGCGCACCAGCTCGTCGACGGAGTCGCCGCCGAACTTGCGGGCGGCCTCGTCGGCCAAGACGAGGGCCACCATGGTCTCGGCCACCACGCCCATGGCCGGCACGGCCGTGACGTCGGTGCGCTCCTTGAACGACACCGTCTCCTCCTTGGTGACGACGTCGACGGTGGCGAGGGTGGGGCGGTTGAGGGTGGCGAGGGGCTTCATGGCCGCCCGGGCCACGAGCAGCTCGCCGGTGGACATGCCGCCCTCGACCCCACCAGCAAGCGTGGAACCACGGCGGTAGTCGCCGGCCTCGGCGTCCCAGTGGATGGGGTCGTGGGCCGCCGAGCCACGACGGCCGGCGACCTCGAAGCCGTCGCCGACCTCCACGCCCTTGACCGCCTGGATGCTCATGAGCGCCCGTGCCAGGGCGGCGTCGAGCTTGCGGTCCCAGTGGACGTGGCTGCCGAGGCCGACGGGCACCCCGTAGGCGAGCACCTCGACCACACCGCCGAGGGAGTCGCCCTCCTTGGCGGTGTCCTTGATCTCCTCGATCATCGCCGCCTCGGCGGCCGGGTCGAAGCAACGCACCTCGGAGGCGTCGACGCGGGCGAGATCGGCGGGCGTGGGACGGTCGGTGGCCTTGCTCCTGACCGGGCCCATCTGGACCACGTGGGAGAGGACCTGCACGCCGATGGTGGCCAGCAGCGACTTGGCGAGCGAGCCGGCAACCACCCGGGCCGCGGTCTCGCGGGCCGACGCCCGCTCGAGCACGTCGCGGGCATCGTCGAAGCCGTACTTCTGCATGCCGGCCAGGTCGGCGTGGCCGGGCCGGGGCTGGGTGAGGGGCTGGGTCGTGGCGCCGGGGGCAGGCGACATCTCGTCGTGCCACTTGTCGGAGCGCTTCCACTCGGAGTTGCCGATCTCGACCGCCACCGGAGAGCCGAGGGTGCGCCCGTGGCGCACGCCGCCCACCAGGCTCAGCTCGTCGGCCTCGAAGCGCATGCGCGGGCCGCGCCCGTAGCCGAGGCGGCGACGGGCGAGCTCGGCGCCGATCTCCTCGACGGTGACGGGCAGGCCGGCGGGCAGGCCCTCGACGATGACGACGAGCGCCCGGCCGTGGGACTCACCCGCGGTGAGGAAGCGGATCACCCCGCCAATCTACAAGGGGCGGGTGGGCGGGCCGGGACGGGTTGTGGGGGTCAGCAGTCGATCGATCCGACGAGGGTGCGGTCGTTGGCGTCGCAGTCGTCGTCGATCTTCGGGAGCTGCCGCAGCCGCTGACGAGCCTCCGAGACCATGTCAGGGCGACCGAGGGCTGTCCCCGTCCGGACCACGCCCCGGAGCGCGATGCGGGACCACGGGTTCCATCGCAACGCTGTCCGGTAGTGATCGAAGGCGTCCTCCATCAGACCGGCGGCCTCCTCGTCGAGGGCGAGCTGGTTCCACAGGTGGGGCGAGCTCGGAGAGCGTTCCACCGCAACCTTCCGCCAGCGCAGGGCTT
>DATKDW010000066.1 GCA_035512495.1 Acidimicrobiales bacterium | reverse complement strand
CGGGTGAGGTAGCGGTCGAGGTCGGAGCTGACGGTCTCGAGGAAGCGGAGGAACCCGGGGTCCTCGACCAGCTCGGACAGGCGGTTCTTGCTCACCGAGCCCAGCAGACGCACGGGATCGTGGACCACGGCATCCCACTTCTCGGGGTCGACCCACCGGAACAGCTCGCGGGTCCGGAGGTCCCACGACCAGCGCAGGTTCATGGCCAACGCCTCGAGCGGAGCCAGCGCAGCCGGCAGCGTGGGGCGGACGGTGAAGCTTCGGAGGGCCTTCATCGGCGACGACCGTACCGGCGGCGGGTTCCGGCGACCTGACCCGTGCCCACGGCATGGGTGCTGTCGCGGGAACGGCGCCTCCGATTCGCACCAATCGTCCCGTCCCCGTTGTATCGAGCCGATTCGTGGGGTAGGGCTGGAGCCGTGGCCACCAGGACTCCTTCTCTCGGCGCGATCGTCATCGACCAGCTCCGGCCGGCAACTCCCGGCGGGAGCGGACGGCCCAAGAGCTCGGTCGGGGAGCGGACACCGGTGCAGGCCCGGATCTTCCGCGACGGCCACGATCTGCTCGCCGCTCGCGTCAGCTGGCGCAAGGCCGGTGGGCGGAAGTGGATTCGGTCGCCGCTGGCGCAGTCGGTCAACGACATCTGGGTCGGCGAGGTCGAGTGCACCGACATCGGCGCCCACGAGGTCCTCGTCGAGGCCTGGACCGACGTCTTCGCCACCTGGCGCAAGGAGCTGCGGCTGAAGGTCGGCGCCGACCAGGACGTCACCACCGAGCTCGAGGAGGGGGCACGGATCCTCGAGGCCTTCGTGCCGGAGTGCTCGGGCAAGGGTCGCAGCCGGGTCGAGGAGGCCATCGTCGCCATCCGAGACGACTCGGCCACCATGGACGTCCGCCTCAACGCCGCCCTCGACGACGCCCTGGTCCCCCTCGTCGCCGGCATCCCGCACGCCGGCGACCTCACCGCAGCCGAGCCCATCTCGCTGTGGGTCGACCGGGAGCGGGCCCGCCACAGCGCCTGGTACGAGTTCTTCCCCCGCTCCGAAGGCGGCTTCAAGGGCTCGCTCGAGCGCCTCGACGCGGTCGCCGAGATGGGCTTCGACGTCGTCTACTTCCCCCCGATCCACCCCATCGGCACCACCGCCCGCAAGGGTCCGAACAACACCCTCGCCCCCGGCCCCGACGACGTCGGCAGCCCGTGGGCCATCGGCGGTCCCGAGGGCGGTCACACCTCGATCCACCCCGACCTCGGTTCGGAGGAAGAGCTCCTCGCCGTCGTCGAAAAGGCCAAGGACCTCGGGATGGAGATCGCCCTCGACTACGCCCTCCAGTGCTCGCCCGACCACCCCTGGGTGCAGGAGCACCCCGAGTGGT
Source organism: Acidimicrobiales bacterium (assembly GCA_035512495.1). Classification (NCBI taxonomy): domain Bacteria; kingdom Bacillati; phylum Actinomycetota; class Acidimicrobiia; order Acidimicrobiales; species Acidimicrobiales bacterium. The sequence continues at coordinate 29,986 of DATKDW010000066.1, read as the reverse complement.
TCCACCACCGGCCCGACGGCACCATCAAGTACGCCGAGAACCCGCCCAAGAAGTACCAGGACATCTACCCCATCAACTTCTGGCCCGACGACGACGGCGACCGGAAGGCCCTGTGGGAGGCCTGCAAGGGCATCCTCGACCACTGGATCGCCGAGGGCATCCGCATCTTCCGCGTCGACAACCCCCACACCAAGCCCATGGCGTTCTGGGCGCGGGTGATCCCCGCCGTGCAGGCGGAGCACCCCGACGTGCTGTTCCTCGCCGAGGCCTTCACCCGGCCCAAGGTCATGGCCAAGCTGGCCGAGGTGGGGTTCAGCCAGAGCTACACGTACTTCACCTGGCGGACCACCAAGTCCGAGCTGGCGGCCTACCTCACCGAGCTCACCACCGGGCCCACGGCCGACTACATGCGGCCCAACGTCTGGCCCAACACGCCCGACATCCTCGCCCACCCCCTGCGCGACGGCTCACCGGCGGTGTTCCGGATGCGCCTGCTGCTGGCCGCCACCATGGTGCCCTCCTACGGCATCTACAGCGGCTACGAGCTCTGCGAGAACGAGTGGGCGAGCGAGGCCAACGAGGAGTACCTGAGCTCCGAGAAGTACGAGATCCGCGAGCGCGACTGGGACCGTGAGGACTCGCTCGCCCCCTTCATCGCCCAGGTGAACCGGATCCGGACCGAGCACCCGGCGCTGCAGACGCTGCGCAACACGATCGTGCACCACAGCAGCAACGACGCGCTCCTCGCCTACAGCCGCCACAGCGACGACCTCGACGACGTCATCCTGTGCGTCGTCAACCTCGATGCCGACAGCTGGCAGGAGGACACCTTGTGGATCGACCTGGGCCGGCTCGGCCTCCCTTTGGACGAGCCCTTCGAAGCCCACGACCTCCTCACGGGTGACCGCTACACGTGGCAGGGGCCGAACCCCTACGTCCGTCTCGACCCGGCCGAGACGCCGGGTCACGTCCTCCACCTCCGGGCGATCCGAACGTGAACGAGCCGAAGGACCACCTGCACGCCCAGCTGGCCAAGCACCCCAAGCTCGCCAACGACCCCGGTTGGTACCAGAAGGCGGTCTTCTACGAGGTGCTCGTCCGAGGGTTCAACGACTCCAACGACGACGGCACCGGTGACCTGAAGGGCCTGACCGAGCGGCTCGACTACCTCGAGTGGTTGGGCGTCGACGCCCTCTGGCTGCTGCCCTTCTACCAGTCGCCCCTGCGCGACGGCGGCTACGACATCAGCGACTTCTTCACCGTGCTCCCCGAGTACGGCAACATCGCCGACGCCGTCGAGTTCCTCGACGAGGCCCACCGGCGCGGCATCCGGGTCATCGCCGACATGGTGATGAACCACACCAGCGACGCCCACCCGTGGTTCCAGGAGTCCCGCCAGGGGACCGACAACCGGTTCTCTGATTGGTTCGTCTGGGGCGACGACGACCAGCGTTGGTCCGAGGCCCGCATCATCTTCACCGACACCGAGCACTCGAACTGGACGTGGGACCCCGTGCGTGGTCAGTACTACTGGCACCGCTTCTTCAGCCACCAGCCCGACCTGAACTACGACAACCCCGACGTCGCCGAGGCCATGATCAACGTCGTCAAGTTCTGGCTCGACCTCGGCCTCGACGGCTTCCGCCTCGACGCAGTGCCCTACCTCTTCGAGCGCGACGGCACCAACGGAGAGAACCTTCCCGAGACCCACGAGTACCTGAAGCGGGTCCGCAAGGAGGTCGACGCCAACTACCCCGACAAGGTCCTCCTGGCCGAAGCCAACCAGTGGCCCGCCGACGTCGTCGATTACTTCGGCGACGGTGACGAGTGCCAGATGTGCTTCCACTTCCCGCTCATGCCGCGCATGTACATGGCGCTGCGACGGGAGCAGCGCTACCCGATCACCGAGATCCTCGCCCAGACGCCGCCGATCCCCGACGGCTGCCAGTGGGGCATCTTCCTCCGGAACCACGACGAGCTCACCCTCGAGATGGTCACCGACGAGGAGCGGGACTACATGTACGCCGAGTACGCCTCGGACCCGCAGATGAAGATCAACGTGGGCATCCGCCGGCGGCTGTTCCCCCTGCTCGACAACGACCGGCGCATCGCCGAGCTGTTCCACGCCATGCTCTACAGCCTCCCTGGCTCGCCGATCATGTACTACGGCGACGAGATCGGGATGGGCGACAACATCTACCTGGGCGACCGCGACGGCGTGCGCACGCCCATGCAGTGGACCCCCGACCGCAACGCCGGGTTCTCGAAGGCCGACTTCGAGCGGCTCTACCTGCCCGCCCTCATGGACCCCGTCTACGGGTTCCAGTCGATCAACGTCGAGAGCCAGCAGCGCAACCCAAGCTCGCTGCTGCACTGGGTCAAGCGCATGCTGGAGGTGCGCAAGCAGCACCCCGTCTTCGGCATCGGCAGCTTCGAGGTCCTCACCGCCGAGAACCCCTCCGCGCTGGCGTTCGTCCGGGAGCTCACCGACCCGGACACGGGCGAGGTCGACATCGTCATGTGCGCCTACAACCTCAGCCGCTTCGCCCAGCCCGTCGAGCTCCACCTCGCCCACTACGAGGGCTACGTGCCGCACGAGCTGCTGGGGCGGGTGCCCTTCCCACCCATCGGCGAGCTGCCCTACTTCCTCACCATCGCCCCGTACGGCTTCTACTGGTTCCGCCTCGCCGAGGCGCCGAACCAAGCGGCCGAACCCAGCCCGGGGAGCCCTCAGTGATCGACTCCGACGCCCTCGCTGACGCGCTCTGCGACTACCTGCCCGCCCAGCGCTGGTTCTCCGGGAGCGAGGGAGGCGACCGCCCCTCGCTCGCCATCGACCGGATCGAGGTGATGCGCGACGAGTTCCCGGCCCTGCTCCAGGTCGTGGTGTCTGCCGACGGTGCCCGGTACCAGATCGTGGTGGGCCTGCGCCCCGTCGACAGCCGGGAGGCGTTCCTCGAGGGCAAGCCGGAGGCGATCATCGGCGAGCTCGACACCGAGCTCGGCGCCGCCCTCGCCTACGACGCCGCCATCGACCCCGAGCTCGCCCTGCACCTGCTGTCCGTCATCGCCCCCGAGGAGCAGGTCGAACGAGCACGGCCACTCATGGTCGAGCAGTCGAACACCTCGGTGGTCTTCGACGAGCGCCTCATCATGAAGCTGTTCAGACGCCTCGTCGACGGCCCGAACCCCGACGCCGAGATCTCCCGGGCCCTGGTGGAGGTGGGCTTCGAGAACGTGGCCGGCCCCGTGGCCGAGTGGCGCGGCGACGGCACCGACTACGCGGTGGTCAACGAGTTCCTGGTTGGTGGGGCCGAGGGGTTCTCGCTCGCCCTCACGTCGCTTCGCGACCTCTACGACCGCCGATCGGCGCCCGACGAGGCCGGCGGCGACTTCGCCTTCGAAGCGCGGCGTCTCGGCGTCATCACCGCCCGCATGCACGTGTCGCTCGCCGAGGCGTTCGGCACCGCGCCCGGCAACGGCGGCGAGTGGGCCGACGCCATGGATGCCCACCTGCGGCGGGTTCGCCACCCGGAGGTCGACGTCGAGGCGGTCAGCGCGGCCTACCGTCGCCTGCGCGAGGCGACCGACGTCGGCCCCGCCATGCGCATCCACGGCGACTACCACCTCGGGCAGGTCATGCGCACCGACGCCGGGTGGCACGTCCTCGACTTCGAGGGCGAGCCCGACCGACCCCTCGGCGAGCGTCGGGCCCCGTCGTCGCCCATGCGCGACGTGGCCGGCATGGCCCGGTCCTTCCACTACGCCGCCCAGGTGGCCCTGCGCGAGTTCGGCTCGGAGGCCGACGAGGAGCTCGCCGCCCTGGCCGACGCATGGGAGGCTCGCAACACAGCAGCGTTCATCGACGGCTACCTGACCGCCGATGGGGTCGAGGCGGTGCTCTCCGCCGGCGATGCCGACCGTGAGACGGCCCGCATCGCCTTCGAGCTCGACAAGGCGGTCTACGAGGTCGGCTACGAGCAGGGTCACCGCCCCGACTGGGTAGGGATCCCCCTGTCTGCCGTCCACCGCATCCTGGAGCGCGCATGAACGCCGGCCACGAGTCCGACGACACGCCGAACGCACGGAAGGCCAGCGGCAAGAGGGCGACCGGGAAGAAGGCGGGCGCGGCGAAGAAGGCGTCTGCGGGGAAGCAGGACGTGGCTGGGAAGAAGGTCGTGGCGACGGAGCCGGCGGCGGAGAGGGACCGTGCCGGGCTCATCGGCGACCTCGACCGTCTCGTCCGGGGCGAGCACGCCGACCCCCACCACGTCCTCGGCGCCCACCGGTCGGCCGGCGGCGTGGTCGTGCGCGGCCACCGTCCCGACGCGAAGTCCATGACGCTCGTGCTCGACGGTGGCAGGCGCCTCGAGATGGAGCAGATCCACGACGGCGGGGTCTTCGCCGTCGACGTCCCGCCCTCCGACCTCGGCCCCGACGGCATCGGCGCCTACCAGCTCGAGGTGGTGTACGGCGACGGCCAGACGTACACGCTCGGCGACCCCTACCGCTTCTGGCCCACGCTCGGAGAGCTCGACATCCACCTCTTCGCCGAGGGCCGCCACGAGCGCCTCTGGGAGGTGCTCGGCGCCCGCGTCCGCGAGCACCAGGGCCAGCGGGGCACCTCGTTCTCGGTGTGGGCTCCGACGGCCCGGTCCGTCCGGGTCGTGGGCGACTTCAACGGCTGGGACGGCCGCCTCCACCCGATGCGCACCCTCGGTTCGAGCGGTGTGTGGGAGCTCTTCCTCCCCGACGTCGGCCCCGGCGCCCGCTACAAGCTCGAGATCCTGACCCAGGGCGGCCACCTCCGACTCAAGGCTGACCCCATGGCCTTCGCGGCCGAGCACCCGCCGGAGACGTCGAGCGTCGTGGTGGAGTCCAGCCACGAGTGGGGGGACCTGGAGTGGCTGGAGCGACGGAGGTCGTCCGACCCGCTGCACCGTCCCATGTCGACCTACGAGGTCCACCTCGGGTCATGGCGCACCGTCCCCGAGGAGGGCGACCGGCCCCTCACCTACCGCGAGATGGCCACCGCGCTGGTCGACCACGTGGCCGACCTGGGCTTCACCCACGTCGAGCTCATGCCGCCGACCGAGCACCCGTACACCCCGTCGTGGGGGTACCAGGTGTCGAGCTACTTCGCCCCCACCTCGCGCTTCGGGTCGCCCGACGACTTCCGAGCGCTGGTCGACGCCTTCCACGCACGGGGCATCGGGGTCATCGTCGACTGGGTCCCCGCCCACTTCCCCAAGGACGACTGGGCCCTCGCCCGCTTCGACGGCACCGCCCTGTACGAGCACGAAGATCCCCGCCAGGGAGAGCACCCCGACTGGGGGACCCTCGTGTTCAACTTCGGGCGCCCCGAGGTCCGCAACTTCCTCATGGCCAGTGCCCTCTACTGGGTCGAGGAGCTGCACGTCGACGGCCTCCGGGTCGACGCGGTCGCTTCGATGCTCTACCTCGACTACTCCCGCGAGGAGGGCCAGTGGGTGCCCAACATCCACGGCGGGCGGGAGAACCTCGAGGCGGTGTCGTTCCTCCAGGAGGTCAACACCGTCATGCACGGCCGCTACCCCGGCGTGATGACGATCGCCGAGGAGTCCACCGCCTGGCCCGGTGTCAGCCGTCCCGTCTACGTGGGCGGCCTCGGGTTCGGCCACAAGTGGAACATGGGCTGGATGCACGACACCCTCGAGTACTTCTCGAAGGATCCGATCCACCGGCGGTTCCACCACCATCAGCTCACCTTCGGGCTGATCTACGCATTCAGCGAGAACTTCGTCCTGCCGCTCTCGCACGACGAGGTCGTGCACGGCAAGGGCTCGCTGCTGACCAAGATGCCCGGCGACCGCTGGCAACAGCTGGCCAACCTCCGTGCCCTCTACGGCTGGATGTGGGCCCACCCCGGCAAGCCGCTCATCTTCATGGGCTGTGAGATCGCCCAGGAGCAGGAGTGGTCCGAGGCGCGGAGCCTCGACTGGCACCTCCTCGACGACCCCGGCCACGCCGGAATCCGAGACCTCGTGCACGACCTCAACACCCTTCACTCGGACGAACCCGCCCTCTGGACCGGCGACTTCGAACCGTCGGGCTTCCAGTGGATCGACGCCAACGACGCCGACCAGAGCTGCTACTCGTTCCTCCGCACCCCCGTGGGCGACGCCCACGCCGACGCACGTCCGGTCGCCTGTGTCGCCAACCTGACCCCCGTGCCCCGCTACGGCTACCGGGTCGGCCTCCCCGAGGCGGGGGCCTGGGAGGTGCTGCTCAACACCGACGCCACCTGCTTCGGTGGCAGCGGCGTCGACGTCGGTCCCGTGCTCGACACCGAGGAGCGCGACTGGCACGGCCACGACCACTCCACCGTCCTCACCATCCCACCCCTCGGCGTCGTCTGGCTCGCCCCCCAGCGCTGACCTTCCCGCGCCCCGGGTTGTGTGCGCGGACGGTCGGGAGCGGACGCCTGGAGCGCACAACTCGACGCCTCTACCCGGGTTGTGTGCGCGGACGGTCGGGAGCGGACGCCTGGCGCGCACATCTCAGCGCTGACACGTGCCGACGCCGGCTGTCACACCCGGCCGCGAGGCTCGGGGCATGGTCGATGAGATTGCGGTGGTCGGGACGATGCGGCGACAGCTCGGGTTGATCACGCGCCGGCAGGCGCTGGCCGCCGGGCTCACGGTGGGAAGGATCAGGAGTCGGGTCAGGCGAGGGGAGTGGTGGGTGATCCGGCCACAGGTCTACGCCAGCGTCTCCGTAGCGCCGACCCACGCCCAGGCCGTGTTGGCGGTCGTGCTCAGCGGTGGTGCTGAAGCGTGGGCCTCACATCGCACGGCAGCGAGGCTCCACGGCCTCGACGTCCCCCACCCTCCCTCGATCGACGTCGTCACGACTCCCGGACGATCGCTTCGCCTCGACGGCGTCTTCCACCACCGCTCGCGGCTGCTCGACCCCGCCGACCTCACCTGCATCGGAGGGGTGCCGGCGACATCGGTGGCGCGGACCATCGTCGACTGCGCTCGCTGGCTCCCCGGTCGACGGCTGGCCAGTGCCGTCGACGATGCGTGCCGTCGTCGGCTGCTGACCTATGACGAGCTCGACGCCTGCCATGCGCGGCTCGACCGCGGCCGTCGCACCGGTCGCCGCTTGGTGGTTCCGGTCCGACCGGTCGTCGCCGACCGGGCTGGAGGCCGCCTGCCTGGCGGGAGCAACCACGAGCTCGACGTCCTCGAGGTGCTGGCCGCAGCCGGTCGTGAGCTCCCCGTCCAGCAGCACCGCGTCGTGGTCGGGGGCAGAGAGCGCAAGCTCGACTTCGCGTTCCCCGACGACCTGGTGGCCATCGAGTGGGACGGCTTCGCCGAGCACGGTCTCATCCGTTCCACCTTCGATGACGATCGTCACCGTGACAACGAGCTGCGCCTGGCCGGTTGGATCGTGATTCACATCACCTCCAACACCGACCCCGCCGACCTCGTTCGATGGGTCGATCGCGCTCGCGCCGAGGCCGAACACCGCCGCCGCCCCTCCGGCTGACCCCTAGGAACCCCCGGGGTTGTGTGCGCAAGCGGTCAGGAGCGGACGTCCGGCGCGCACATCTCGGGTCGGGGGGCTGCGCCAGCTCGGGTTGTGTGCGCGAACGGTCGGGAGCGGACGTCTGGCGCGCACATCTCGGGTCGGGGGGCTGCCCCAGCTCGGGTTGTGTGCGCGAACGGTCGGGAGCCGACGTCTGGCGCGCACAACTCGGGCCGGGGAGGGCGGCCCACCTCGGGTTGTGTGCGTCTGCCGTCGGGAGCGGACGCCTGGCGCGCTCAACTCGGAATGCGGCCGGGGATGGGGGGTCGTGACGCGCTCGCACGGGTGGGGGCTGGCAGCATGTCGGGGTGAACGTGCCGAAGGCCAGCGGGCACGGCGGTGGCGCTCCTGAGCGTGCGCTGGTCGTGCACGGCCACTTCTACCAACCGCCCCGCGAGAACCCCTGGACGGAGACCGTGCCGGTCGAGCCCTCGGCGGCGCCGGCACATGACTGGAACGAGCGGATCACCGCCGAGTCGTACCGCCCCAACGGCTGGGCGCGGGTGGTCGACGACCACGACCGGGTGGTCGCCATCGTCAACAACTACGCGCACCTGTCGTTCAACGTGGGCCCCACCCTGGCGTCGTGGCTCGACGAGCACGCCCCCGACGTGCTGGCCCGGATGGTGGCGGGGGACCGGGCGGGCGGCGGCGCGGTTGCCCAGGCGTTCAACCACATGATCCTCCCGCTGGCGAGCGAGCGGGACGTGCGGACCCAGGTCCGGTGGGGTCAGGCCGACTTCCGCCACCGCTTCGGCCGTGAGCCCGAGGGCATCTGGCTTCCTGAGACCGCGGTGAACGACGCCGTCTTGACGGTGCTGGCCGAGGAGGGCATCGGCTTCACCATCCTCGCCCCGGGCCAGGCGAAGTGCTCGCGCCCGCTTGGAGGTGACGAGCCGTGGGTCGACGCCGCCGAGGATGGCATCGACACCCGGCGCACCTACCGGTGGCGCCACCCCGAGCGCCGCGACCTCGGCCTCGACCTCGTGTTCTACGACGGCGCCCTCTCCCACGACATCGCCTTCGGCGCGAGCGGCATGGCCTCGGATGTGCTGGTCGCTCGGGCGGCCGATGCTGCCGCGCCCGCTGGCCTGGCGTGCGTCGCCACCGACGGGGAGACCTTCGGGCACCACCACCGCTTCGCCGAGCGGGTGCTGGCCCACGCCCTGCCGGTGGTCGCCCCCCAGGCCGGGATGCGGGTCACCAACCTGGCCGACCACCTGCGAGCCGCCCCGCCGACGTGGGAGGTCGAGGTGTGGGAGAGCGCCTGGTCGTGCACCCACGGGGTGGAGCGATGGGCGAACGACTGCGGGTGCTCCACCGGCGGACTCCCGGGATCGGACCAGCGGTGGCGCGCATCCCTCCGCGAGGCCCTCGACGTGCTCCGCGACGCGGGCGTCGAGGTCTTCGAGCGCCGGGGTTCGGCGGTCCTGGTGGAGCCGTGGGCGGCCAGGGACGCGTACGGCAAGGTCGTCGTCGGCGCCCGGGGGCTCGAAGACTTCGCTGCCGAGCACGTCAAGGGCAGCGGTGCCGACGACGCCATCCTGACCGAGGCACTGACGCTGCTCGAGCAGCAGCGTCACGCCCTGCTGATGTACACCTCGTGCGCCTGGTTCTTCTGGGACCTCGCCGGCCTCGAGACCGTCCAGTGCCTTCGCTACGCCGCCCGGGCCATCGACCTGCTCGAGGAGCTCGGCGAGGACCCGCCCGTCGCCTCGTTCCTCGACGTCTTGTCCCGGGCCCAGAGCAACCAGCCGGAGGAGGGCGACGGCACCCGCGTCTGGCACCACCACGTGGTGCCGGCCAGAGTCGACGAGCGCCGGGTGGTGGCCCACCTGGCACTGGTCGAGCTCCTCGGTGGGTTGGCGGGGGACGACCTCGGCGCCTTCGCTGTCGAGGCCCGGTCGGTGCGCCATGCTGCCAGCGGCTCGATCGTCGCGGTGGCGGGCACCGCCACACTGCGGCACCGGCGGACGGGGCGGCGCACCGCCCACGCCTGGAGCGCCGTGCACCTCGGCGGGCTCCAGATCCGGGGAGCGTCACGGCCGAGCGACGAGGCCAGTGACGGTCTGGCCGCCGACGACCTCTTCGCCGCGATCGAGTCCGGGGCGGCGGCGACGACGGTCCTGGACCTGTTGTCGGCGTGCTTCGGGCCGGAGACCTTCGGGATCGAGTCGGCGCTGCCCGGTTCGGCTGAGGTTCTCCTGGCGATGGCCGCCACCGACCTCGACCGCGACGTGGCCGAGGCGGTGGCGCGCGCCGTCGCCGGCGACGCCGATGGCACCGATCTCGTGCTCAGCCTCCTGCGGCTCGCCGAGCACCTCGAGGTGCACGTCGACCTCGCCCCCGCCCAAGAGGTGGTCTACGACGCCCTCGTGGGCGGGCCCGAGGTGGCGCCCGCCCACCTCCGCTTGCTCGGGATGCAGCTCGGCCTCGCCGTGGAGCGCCTCGGCTTGCCGGCCCAGGAACCCTCGGGTCCTGTCGACAGCTGAGCTCGTCGACGTCGAATCGCACGCCGGCGATGGCGCTGTCCCTCCGGCGTGAGGTCGGGTGAGGCGGACCGCGGTGATGGCGTCGTGATCGCCGGCGATGAAGCAGATCACCTGGCGACGCCGTCGCGGACCCAGTCGGCGAAGCCGCGGGCGAAGATGGCGGGGAGGCCCCCGGTGTGGAGGAACACCACCTTGGTGCCCGGTTCGATCCGGCCCTCGCGGGCTGCGGCCACCAGACCGGCCATGGCCTTGCCCGTGTACACGGGATCGAGGAGGAGGCCCTCGTGGCGGGCGGCGAGGTCGAGCGCCTCCCGTGCCTCCGGCGTGGGCGACCCGTAGCCGTCGCCGAACCGGTCACGGTCGAGGCGGATCTCGCCGATCGGCGCGGGCAGGCCAGCGAGTGCGGCGGCCTCCAGTGCCTTCTCCGGCACCCGCTCGGTGAGGTCGGGGCGGGTCCCGACGTCGACGCCGAGCACCAGGCCGTGGTCTCCGAGGCCGGCCACCAGGCCGGCATGGGTCCCGCCGGAGCCGTCGGCGACCACCACGAGGCCGACGTCGGGGAGCTGCTCGCGCAGCTCGAGGGCGGCGGCGACGTAGCCGAGGGCCCCGACCACCGACGCCCCACCCACCGGCATGCGGTAGGGCCGGCGCCCCTCCGCCTCGAGGGCATCGGCGGCCTCGTCGATCGCCGCCTCGGCGCCGTAGTAGTCGAGCGTCCCGGCCCACACCACGTCGGCACCGAGCAGCTCGTCGAGCAGGACGTTGCCCGTGGGCACCGACGGCCGGGTCGAGGTGAGCACCACCCGGGCGTCCATCCCCAGGCGGTTGGCGGCGGCCACGGTGAGGCGCACGTGGTTGCTCTGCCGGCCGCCACCGGTGACGAGCACGTCGCAGCCCTGCACGATGGCGTCGGCGCAGAGGTGTTCGAGCTTGCGCACCTTGTTGCCGCCGCCACCGAGGCCGGTGAGGTCGTCGCGCTTGACCCACAGGGTCCCCGGCGGCAGATCGAGGGCGTCCGCGAGGCGGTCGAGGCGCTCGAGGGGCGTGGGCAGCGCGGAGGCCAGGGGGACGCGTCGGTCGAGCATCGACGGCGACGCTACTGACAGGATGAGCGCCATGACGACCTCCCTCGAGTCACTCGTCACCACCGTCGACTCGGCCCTTGGCGACACTCGCCTGACGACCGACCGGGCTCGGGCCGAGGCCATGCGTCCGGCCATGGAGGCGCTCCTCGCCGACCCCGACGGCGTGCCGGCCTGGGCCGAGCAGCCCCACGAGGGCGGGGCCGTCGGAAACCTGCTCCACGCCGACCCGGCCGGCCGCTTCCACGTGCTCGCCGTCGTGTTCCCCGAGGGCACCTCGAGCGGGGTGCACCTCCACGGCTGCTGGGGAGTCATCGGCTACCTGCGGGGCGGCGACGAGGAGACTCGCTACGTCGAGCGCGACGGCGAGCCGGTGGAGGACTCCCGCTACGTCTGGCACCAGGGCGACGTCACCTACCTCCTGCCCGAGGAGGGCGAGGGTTGGCACCGCGTCCGCAACCCCGGTCCCGGCGACGGCGTGAGCGTGCACGTGCTGTGCCGCACCCCGGCCGAGCACCCGCACCTCTTCTGGGACCGCGACGCTCGACACGCGGTGGACTTCCCCTTCGTCGAGGTGGCGCCCGACCGCTGGGTCGCCCGGCTCGTGGGCTGACCCCGCCCCGGCCCGCTCCCGGGGGCATGGTTCAATGCCGGTGTGATGACCTCGATCGCCCGGACGTTCCTCGGAGCCGCCACCTCGGTGCTGCTCCTGCTCGGCCTCGCCGCCCCGGCGGCCGCCGACCCTCCGGCGATCCACCCGGACAACCGACCGACCCCACTCGCCGGCGCCGAGAACGGCTATGTATCCGACGAGCGGCTGATCACCGTCGCGCCTGGCTGCCGGGTCGCCCGCGAGGCTGCGCCCAGCCTGGCGCTGCTGCTGCGCCAGGCGGCGTCGGCGCGGGTCCGCCTCGGCACCCGTGACTGCTACCGCTCGATCAGCGGTCAGGTGGCGGTGTCTCGGACCTGGACGTCGCGCGGGAACTCCGCCTGTGCAGCTACCGTGCAGTACCACCCCGACGGGCGGCCGAAGGGCACCTCGATGCACGGCTGGGGCAAGGCCGCCGACTTCTCCGAGGCGACGCCCATGAGCTTCTCGTCGCCCGGTTTCCGCTTCCTCCAGGCCCACGCCGGCCGCCTCGGCTGGAACCACCCCGGCTGGGCCAAGCCCGGCGGCGGGCCGTGCCCCGAGCCCTGGCACTGGGAGTGGGTGGGCGACGGCGGCACCATGGACCTGCCGCCGGTGCCGGCCGACGTGGTGGCGGTGCTCCCGGCGGCAGACGATGCCGGCCACGCTGTGGTCACCGGCCTCGGCGACGTGCGTCCCCGTGGCTCGGCCACCTCCCACGGCTCGGCGACGTCGATCCCCCTCAACTGGGTCGTGGTGGGCGCGGCACCCGCGCCCGACCGCGCCGGCTACTGGCTCCTCGGCGGCGACGGTGGGGTGTTCAGCTTCGGTTCGGCGGGCTTCCACGGCAGCGCGGGCGACATGCGGTTGAACGCGCCGATCGTGGGGATGGCAGCGGCGCCCGATGGTGGGGGCTACTGGTTGGTGGCGTCGGACGGCGGGGTGTTCAGCTTCGGTTCGGCAAGCTTTCACGGCTCCGCCGCCGACCGCGGACTCGCCACCCCGGCGGTGGGGATGGCCCCCACGTCAGCCGGCGACGGCTACTTGATCGCCACGGCCGACGGCACCGTGTGGCCCGAGGCGCGGCTCGGTAGCAGTCGCCGCCCGGTAGCAGGTGCCGCCCGGTAGCAGGCGCTGCCCCTGTCGTGCCTAGCGGACCTTGACCGGCAGGACCCGCGGCCCTCGCACCTGGCCGGCCGACCAGCGCACCGCGTCGGGGTCGGCGAGCTCGAAGGTGGGGAACGCAGCGAGCCAGGCCTCCAGCGCCACCCGCATCTCCATGCGGGCCAGGTGCGAGCCGGCGCAGCGGTGGATGCCCAGCCCGAACGCGGCGTGACGGTTGGCCTGCCGGTCGATGATGACCTCGTCGGGCCGGTCGAACGCCGCCGGGTCGCGGTTGGCGGAGGGGAACGAGAGAAGGATCCACTCGTCCTTCTTCATGGGGCAGCCGTTCCATTCCACGTCGTCCTTCACCAGGCGAGCCATGGTGACGGGGGCGTAGGCCCGCAGCAGCTCCTCCATGGCGGTCGGAAGGAGGTCCGGCTCGGCGACGAGGCGCTCGCGGTCGGCGGGCGTGCGCGCAAGGTGCCAGATGCCGGCCCCGATGGCGCTCCACGTGGTGTCGATGCCGGCGATCAGGAGCAGGCCGATGGTGCGGGCCACGTGGAAGGGGGTGAGCGGTTCACCGTTGAGCTCGGACTCGAGCAGGAACGTGATGAGGTCGTCCTTCGGGTTCGCCATGTGGTCCTCGATGTGACCCTGGAGGTAGACGAAGAGGGCGAGCATCCCCTCGGCCCGCTCCTCCATCGGCAGGGCAACGCCCTCGAGGACGTGGTGGACGAAGCCGCGGAAGACATCAGCGTCGGTCTCGGGCAGACCGAGCATCGTGGCGATCACCCGGACGGGGATGTGCTGCGCGTACTCGGCGGCGGCGTCGACGACGTCGCGCCCGCGCATCGCCCCGATCAGCTCGTCGCAGTAGTCCCGGGTCGACGGCTCGAGCTCGTCGATGCGCTGAGGGGCGAAGATCGGCAGCAGCATCCGGCGGGCGCCGGCGTGGAAGGGCGGGTCGGAGGAGATGGGCGGCGCGATGCCCTCGGGTGCCAGCTCCTCGGGTGGACGGAACTTGGAGACGATGATGCTCCGGGAGGTGAAGCGCTCGGTGTCGTTGGCGATGGCCGACACGTCGTCCCACCGGGTGGGGAGCCAGGCGCCGCCGTAGCGCTCGGTGTGGGCGACGGGGCAGGTCTCCCGTAGCTCGTCCCAGATGGGGTACGGATCGGCCGCCCACACGTCGTCGGTGTGGTCGAAGTCGGTGGTCCAGTCGTGCACGGGTGCGTGGTCGCCCATCGTTGCTCTCCTCGGGTGGTCCCTGGTCCTCGCCGACCATCTTCGCGGCTCGAACGGCGTGCTGTGGTCTCAGCCCTCCAGGCGACCTCTGAGGGTCCGGAGGTTGCGCCGCCAGATGGCGCGCATCACCCGATCACCGACCACGCCACCGAGGGGTCCGCCCATCCACCAGGGGAAGCGGAGTCGCTCCTCCCAGGTGAAGCGGGTACCACCGTGGTCATCGGGCCCGAGGGTGAAGCGACCGGTGCCGGTGACGACGCCGATGTGGCGCACCCCCATCACCCGCCCCTCCTGCCACTCGGTGACCTCCATCACGTCGGTGAGGCGGATGGGGCCCACGCGGGTGACGCACTCGAAGGAGGTGCCCACCCCCGTCCGCGCCGTGGAGGTGAAGCGGATCTCCTCGGCGTCGGCCATCCACTCGGCGTGGGAGGCGATGTCGCGGAGGTCGTCCCACACCTCGTCAGGTGGGCGGCCGATGCTGGTGCTGACGCGGATCTTGCCCACGGGTCGAGCGTACGAGGGTGCCCCGTCAGCGGTACTCGATGAGGAAGACCGTGCAGTCGTCGCTGAGGTAGCCGTGGTGGTCGAGAACGGTGTGCGTGAGCTGGCGAACGGTCTCCATGGTGTCCCGCTTCGGTGTCGACTCGGCGAGGAACTGTCGGACGCGCTCTTCGCCGAAGTCCTCGCCACCGGGACGGTGTGCGTCCAGGACTCCGTCGGTGATGCAGCACAGCCGATCACCCGGGTTCATGATCTCGTTGGAGATCTCCGTCACGCAACCGTCGCCCAGGCCGGCAGGCAATGTCGGCTCGCACGCCCCCAGCAGCACGACCTCGCCTCCACGGATCAGGAGCGGTGCCGGGTGTCCCACGTTGATCCACTGCAGCTCGCCGGTGGTGATGTCGAGGCGCCCGAGGATGCAGGTGACGAACACGTCGCCCCAGCCTCGACCGCGGACGGCCTCGTCCATCAGCTCGTACGTGGCTTCGAGGTTCAGATGACTCCGCCGGCTGTGGCGGTAGCTGGTCACCGCCAGATGTGCGAGCTGACTCGAGCCGAGGCCGTGGCCCATGGCATCGAAGACCCCGAACTCGAGGATGTTGCCGTTGAGCGCGTAGTCGAATGAGTCGCCGCCGACCTCATAGGCAGGTTGGATCAGCCCCGCGACCGAGACGCGTCCGCTATCGAGACTCAACGGGGGAAGCAGGTCCCATTGCATCTCGGCTGCCAAGGTGAGCTTCTGGCTCCGGCGAAGCGTCGTGTAGGCGTCCGTGCACTGCCCTCGTGTCACGAGAAGGGCCGCGATCACGCCGGCCAGGCTGTTCGCCAACGATCGACGTTCATCGTCGATCTCGGAGAAGACCACCGAGAAGACACCGAGGCGCGCGGCACCGTCGACCACGACGCTCCACAGCCGCACACCGCCGTCGACGACCTCGTCGAGCTGGCGAGCCCTGCTGTACGAGCGACCGCCGATTGAATCGTCCATGCCCAGCGCAATGGTGTCGACCGATCCCGGTATCGGCATCAGATGCCGTTGCTCGAAGTCCGCCACGTAGACCGTGAGGTCCTGCATCCCGAACTGGATGGCACGTTCCCCCAAGAACGATCCCAGTTGGTCAGGAGGAGCATCTCTGGATTCGTGCAGCAACGCCGCGATCTGCGCGTATGCCCCCGATTCCCCGGCGCCGAGGTCGGTGGTCATGGTCGCCTCGTGATGCAGCGATCGCTGGGTGGCTGCGCGCAAAAACCCGAGCACACCACCTCTGGCGGTGACCGGACCTTGCATGTTTTCCTCCTGGCGGCCGACTGCTTGACCGTGCCAAGCGCCGCCAATCACTGGAGCGACGCTCTATGTAGACATCGCTCAAGGTGCTGAGCACGATGTCGTCACACCAACTGTACGACGAATCGGCGATCAGTGGTGCGCGCTTCGACGGGGGACTGGAGAAGCGGTCCTCGAGCGCCGGTCAGCCGGCGGCGCGAGCGGACACCTCGGCGAGCTGTCGGGCGGCGAGCTCGGGCGGGATGATGTTGATGAGCACACCGGTGCCGAGCTCGAAGCCGGCGTGGGTGGTGACCTTGGGGAGCACGTGTGCGTGCCAGTGGAACTGCCCGTCGTGGCGGTGGGGCGAGGTGTGGATCACCAGGTTGTAGGCGACGTCGCCGAGGAGGGTGCGCAGGCGGGCGAGGGTCGATCGCAGCGCCCGGCCGACCGCGACCACGTCGGCGGGCTTGGCCCGGTGGAGGTGGGCCTCGTGGGCCCGTGGGATGACCAGCAGCTCGTAGGGGGTGCCGCTCCAGAAGGGCGCCACGACCACGGCGAGGTCGTCCTGGTGCACCGTCCGGTGGCCGAGCTCGACCTCGGCTTCGAGCGTGGTGCACATGAGGCAGCCGCCGACGAAGCGGGCGAACCCCGCCTCCTCGTCGACGATCTCACCGGGCACGAAGGGGATGCCGAGGAGCTGCCCGTGCGGGTGCTCGATCGAGGCCCCTGCCTCGCGGCCGTGGTTGACGATGGCTTGGGTGTAGCGGACGCCGTCGACGCCGGAGTGCTCCTCGAAGCGGTCGCGAAGCGCCGCCATCACCAGGCCGGCCTGCTTGTCGCTGAGGTCGGCCCAGGAGGATCCGTGCTCGGGTGAGAGGACGAGCACTTCGTGGATGCCGCTGGCGGGCGCTTGGGTGAAGACCGGCCCGAGGTTGGTGGCGGCGAGGGCCTCGCGGCCGTAGAAGGCCGGGTAGCGGTTGGCCACCACCCGCACCAGCCACTGGCCCTCCGGCCCGTAGGTCTCGAGGGCGGGGGTCGTCTCTTCCTCGTTGCCCGGACAGAAGGGGCAGGGCCGGGCGGCGTCGTGCTCGACGGCGAGGCTGCGGGCCGCGAACGCGGAGGGCCGCTCTGCCCGCTCGGTGCTGACGGTCACCCACCGCCCGGTGAGGGGGTTGAGGCGCAGCTGGCTCATCTGGGGAGGATTCCGTGCGGGTGCACGCTCTCAACGCTACCCGGGCGGACGCCGGTAGACCGACACCTGCCGGGGCGACGCGTCGGTGAAGGGCTCGTCGTGCCAGCCCTCCGAGCGTGACTCGAGGACGAGGCCGGCGGCGGCGGCCATGTCGTCGAGCTCCTCCACCCCGGCGTAGCGGATCTGCCACGGCCGCAGCTCGACCCCGCCGCCCTCGGTGAGCGAGATCACGCTGCCCACCACGGTCTGGGTCGCGGGGTCGCGCCGGATGGCCTGGAGGAGCACCCGGTCGGCCTCGATGAGCGAGGGGGTCACGCTGTGGTCGGGGCCGTCGTCACTCGGCACGAACGCCTCGACCACGAAGGCGCCACCGGGCCGGAGGTTGGTCGCAGCGGTGGCGAAGCACCGTCGCTGGGCGGCCTCGTCGGCGAGGTTGAACAGGGTGTTGAACGCCACCAGCACCACGGCGAAGCCGCCGGGCCGGTTGACCACGGTGCCGGCGAAGTCCCCCAGGGTGAGCTCGACGTCCTCGGCGCCGGGCTTGGCCCGCAGGCGCTCGAGCATCGACGGCGATGCGTCGATGCCGTGCACGGCCACGCCCGACGCTGCCAGCGGCACGGCGATGCGGCCGGTGCCCACCCCCAGCTCGAGCACGGCGCCACCGTCGCCGGCCAGGCGCCGGATGGCCGCCACCGTCCCCTCGGTGTCGGAGATGCCTCCGTACCAGTCGTCGTACACGTCGGCGAAGCGCTCGCCGTAGGTCGACTCGTCGAAGCCCTCCACGCCCACAGGCTGCCACCCCGCCCGGGGCCCGGGCGCAGCTCGCCGGTAGCCTTGCGGGGGTGGCGACCTACCTGGACCATGCCGCCACCACACCGATGCGCCCGGAGGCGCTCGAGGCGGTGATGGCGATCCTCACCGGCCCCGCCGGCAACCCCTCGGGCAGCCACGCGCTCGCCCGCCGGGCACGCAAGGCGGTCGACGAGGCGCGCGACGTCGTCGCCGGGCACCTGGGGTGCGAGCCTAGGGAGGTCGTGTTCACCAGCGGGGGCACCGAGGCCGACGACCTCGCCGTCGCCGGCGTGGCCGCTGCCCGGCCCGGCGCCGTGGTGTGCAGCGCCGTCGAGCACCACGCCGTGCTGTCGACCGTGGAGGCCCTCGGCGGCCGCACCGTGGCCGTGGGCCCCGACGGGCGCATCGACCTCGACGATCTCGCCCGCACCCTCGACGAGGTCGGTGAGGTGGCGCTGGTCTCGGTGATGCTGGCCAACAACGAGGTGGGCACGATCCAGCCGCTGGAGGCGGTCGCCGCGGTCGTGCGCGAGCGAGCCCCGGGAGCCGTGCTCCACACCGACGCCGTCCAGGCGGCGGCGTGGCTCGACGTGGCCGCGGCCGCCCGCCCCGCCGACCTGGTCTCGGTGAGCGCCCACAAGCTCGGTGGCCCGCAGGGCGTCGGGGCCCTGGTCGTCCGGGAGGGCGTGGCGATCCGCCCGCGGATGCTCGGCGGCGGCCAGGAGCAGGAGCGCCGCAGTGGGACCCACAACGTGGCCGGCATCGTCGGCCTGGCCGCCGCCCTCTCGGCCACCGCCGCCCAGCGAGACGAGACGGCGGCCAGGGTGGGTGCCCTCCGAGACCGCCTCGCCGACGGGCTCCTGGCAGCCGTCCCCGGGTGCCGTGAGTCGGGGGTGCGCGCCGCCAAGGTCCCGGGCACCGCCTCGCTGCTGCTGGAAGGCGTCGAAAGCGAGTCGCTCCTCGTGCTGATCGACCGCGCCGGCATCTGTGCGACGGCGGCGTCGTCGTGTGCCAGCGGCGCCCTCGAGCCGTCGCACGTGTTGGCAGCCATGGGCGTCGAGCGCGCGCTGGCTGCCGGGTCGCTCCGCCTGAGCCTGGGGTGGTGCTCGACCGCCGCCGACGTCGACCACGCCCTGGCAGCGATCCCCGGCATCGTGGCCGAGCTCCGCGACCGCTCCGTCCCGCTGGTGTTGCGGTGACCGCCCACCCGTCCAAGGTCCTCGTCGCCATGAGCGGCGGCGTCGACTCGTCGGTGGCCGCCGCCCTGCTCCTCGAGGCCGGTCACGAGGTGGTGGGCGCCACCCTCAAGCTCTGGGGCGGGCCGGCAGACAGCGGCTGCTGCTCGGTGGCCGACGTCGACGACGCCCGCCGGGTCGCCCAGCAGCTCAGCATCGACCACTTCACCTTTGGTTTCGGAGACGACTTCGAGGCGTCGGTCGTGGCGCCCTACGTGGCCGCCCACGCCGCGGGTCTCACCCCCAACCCGTGCGTGGAGTGCAATCGGTCGATCAAGTTCGACCGCCTCCTCCAGCGGGCCCACACCCTCGGCTTCGACGTCATCGCCACCGGCCACCACGCTCGGGTCGACCGCGACCCGGTCACCGGCGTCTGGCGGCTCCGGCGCGGGGCCGACGCTGCCAAGGACCAGAGCTACGTGCTGCACATGCTCGGCCAGGCCCAGCTGGCCCGCACCCTGCTGCCGGTGGGGTCGATGACCAAGGGTGAGGTCCGCGACCGCGCCGCGGCCCTGGGCCTGCGCAGCGCGGGCAAGCCCGACAGTCAGGACGTGTGCTTCATCACCGCCACCGGTGGGCGCACCGCCTTCCTCTCCGATCGCATCGCCCTCACCCCGGGGCGGGTGGTCGACGCGGGCGGCACCGAGGTCGGCTCCGTCGAGGCTGTCGAGCTGGTCACGATCGGGCAGCGCCGCCACCTCGGCCTCGCCGGTGGCGGCACCCCGCGCTACGCCACCGACGTCGACGTCGGTGGCGCCACGGTGACGGTGGGCGAGGCCCGCGACCTCCTGGTCGAGGGGCTCTCGCTCCGGGACGTCACCTGGGTCGATCGCCCCGTGACCGGCGAGGTGGAGGTCCAGTGCAGCGCCCACGGGCGCCCCCGAGCGGCGACGCTCACCGGTGATGTCCTCCGCTGGCATGAGCCCCAGCCACGGGTGGCCCCCGGCCAGAGCGTGGTGCTCTACCGCGGGGACACGGTGTTGGGTGGCGGGCCGGCGGCGGCGGGGCCCGTGACCGGCGATTAGCCAACCGCGATGCGGCGGCGACGAGCCTCGGCGAGGACGGCGCCGGGGCGGGTGGGGGTGAACAGGAGGCGGGTGGTCTTGCCGGGACGGCTCTCCCGGCGGCCGGGGGTGGCCCGCAGGAGCGGGACCTTCTCGAGGAGGAGGAGCTCGAGGGCCAGGCCGGGGGAGCGGGCGGTCAGGTCGAGGGCGTCGGTGTCGGCCGGTGCCGGGCGCAGCGCCTCGATGTCGACCCGGCGGAAGAGGACGGGGTCGACCAGGGCCAGGTGGTCCTTCAGCACCATCCCCGCCGGCACGAACACCACCCAGCGCTCCGCCAGCGAGTGGATGGCGCGGGCCAGCACCACGGCCACCGCCCACCCCGCCGCCAGGGCGACGGCCCCGGCCACCCAGATGCCGGCGGCGAGCAGCAGGGGCCCGGTGGCCACCCCTGCGACCAGCAGCGCCCACGCCACGACGATCGGGCCGGCGAGCACCGGCCCGGGGGCGCGCAGCAGCAGGCGGCGCTCGTCGCCGTACGCGGCCCCGTTCACGAACACCGCACCGGTCTCGGGGAGCAGGGCGACCACGGTGACCAGCGCGGCGGCGGCCAGGCCGGCCACGGTGACCGCCGTGGTCGGACCCTCACCGGCACCGGCCACGGCGGCGCCGCCGGCCGCCAGCGCCGCCGGCGCCGCCACCCGTAGGGCGGTCAGGCCGACCGGTCGGGGCACGAGCACAGCCACGAGCACCAGCGCCCACACGAGCCAGAGCCCGACCGACGCCGTGGTCCGGACCGCCTCGGCGCGCTCGTGGAGGCCGGCGGCGAGGAGCGGGCCGGCGGCGAAGGGGAGCGCCAGCCAGGACAGGCGGACGAGCCAGGGGAGAGCGGTGGCGACGGAGGGCGCGGCGGGGGGCACAGCCGCGAGATTTGCGCACATGGCGCGCCGTGACCAACGCTGATGACCTGATGGACAAGGCGGTCTGGCTCCGGCCCGGTGCTGTGACCTCGGTGGGGAGCCTTCCCCACCTGGACGCCGACGAAGCGGCAGCCTTCGTCCTTCGGCGCCACCCCACGATCCCGGCGGCACCCCAGCTGCCGGCTCGCTCGCACCTCGAGGGCATGGTCGCCCAGGCAGCGCGTGGCATCCAAGGCGTCACCGTCACCCGGCGGGGACTCGAGCTCGACCTCGCTGCCCTCGACCCCGAGGCCCCGGTCGACCCGTGCCTCGACGGCGCCGGCCACGCCGGCCTGCTGGCCTTCCTCGCCCTCGTTGCCGGTCGTACCGAGCCGGTCAAGGTGCAGCTCACCGGGCCGGTCACCCTCGGCCTCGCGCTGATCCAGGCCGGCGCCGAGCCCGACCTCGCCTTCCGCGTCGCCGCCAGCGCCGTGCGGACCCAGGCCGCCGCCCTCGTCGAGCTGTGCCGCCACCGCCTGCCCGACGCCCCGCTGCTGGCGTTCCTCGACGAGCCGGGCCTCACCGCGCTGGCCGGCGGGATCCCCCTCGACGTCGACGCCACGACCGACCTCCTCTCGGGCGCCCTCGCCACCCTCGAGCCCCACGCCACCTCGGGCGTGCACTGCTGCGGCCCCACCGACTGGCGCCTGGTCTCGGCCGCCGGGCCCACCGTGATCTCGATGCCGGCCACCGCCGAGACCGTCCTCGCCGGTGCCACCGCCATCGGCCAGCACCTCGAGCGCGACGGGTGGGTCGCCTGGGGAGCGGTACCCACCCACGAGCCGCTCGGCACCGACGTCGACAGGCTCTGGCGTCGCCTCACCGCCCTCTGGTGCGAGCTGGTCAAGGTCGGATGCGACCCCGTCCAGCTGCGGGCCCAGGCCATCGTGAGCCCCGCCTGCGGCCTCGCCGGCCACGGCGTGAGCCAGGCGTCGCGCTCGCTGCTCCTGGCCTCGGTGATCGCCGATCGAGTGTCGGACCAGGCAATCGCCGCCCGCCTCTCCATGGGGGCTTGACGGGGCCCGTCACCGACGGGAGCCCTTCCCACCCCCTCCGCAAGCGGCGTGACGGGGCCCGTCACCGGCGGAACCCTCCCACCCTCCGCAAGCTCCGGGCGGGTCCCTTCCACCGGCGCCACCCGTCCCGCTTCCAGTTGAGCGGACGCCTTCGGCGACGCCCACCTGACTGCTCCGGCCCGTCACGGGCGCTCAGTACTGTTCGGGGATGGCTGATGTGGCTGCGGAGGCGGCGGGGCTGCGGGCCGAGATCGCCCACCACGACGAGCGCTATCACCAGCTCGACGACCCCGAGATCTCCGACGCCGAGTACGACGCCCTCGTCCGCCGGCTCCGCGAGCTCGAAGAGGCCCACCCCGAGGTCGTGACGCCCGACTCGCCGACGCAGCGCGTCGGGGCTCCGCCGTCGTCGCTGTTCACGCCCGTCGAGCACCTGGTGCCGATGATGTCGCTCGAGAACGCCGTGAGCCTCGACGAGCTGCAGGCCTGGGGCCAGCGACTCACCCGGCGGGTGGCGGAGGCGTCGTCGTTCGTCTGCGAGCTCAAGATCGACGGGGTGGCCATGTCGGTGCGCTACGAGGGCGGGCGCTACACGCGGGCTGCCACGCGTGGCGACGGCCGGGTCGGGGAGGACGTCACCGAGAACGTGCGCACCCTGCACGATCTGCCCGAGCAGCTCATCGGCGAAGACGTGCCCGACGTCGTCGAGATCCGGGGCGAGGTCTACATGCCGGTTGCCGCCTTCGAGCGGCTCAACGCCCGCCAGCTCGAGGAGGGCGGCAAGATCTTCGCCAACCCCCGCAACTCAGCCGCGGGCTCCCTCCGACAGAAGGACCCGTCGATCACCGCCAGCCGAGAGCTGTCGCTGTTCACGTACCAGCTCGGCGCGGTGGAGGGTGGGCCCTCCTTCGCCACCCACAGCGAGACCCTCGGGTGGCTGCGCGGCCTCGGCCTGCCGGTGAACCCCGAGATCCGGGTGGTGGACTCGCTCGACGGGGTCCACGAGCTGTGCGAGCACTGGCTCGAGCACCGCCACGACCTCGGCTACGAGATCGACGGCGTGGTGGTCAAGGTGGACGACCTGGCCATGCGCGACGAGCTGGGCTTCACGGCCAAGGCCCCCCGCTGGGCCATCGCCTACAAGTTCCCCCCCGAGGAGCGCACCACCCGGCTGCACTCGATCATGGTGTCGATCGGTCGCACCGGGAAGGCGACGCCCTTCGCCCAGCTCGAGCCGGTGTTCGTGGGCGGGTCCACCGTTGCCCAGGCCACCCTGCACAACCAGGACCAGGTGCGGGCCAAGGACGTGCGCCCCGGCGACGTCGTCATCGTCCGCAAGGCTGGCGACGTCATCCCCGAGGTCGTCAAACCGGTGCTCTCGGAGCGGCCTCCGGGCCTTCCCGTATGGGAGTTCCCGCGCGAGTGCCCCCGCTGCGGCGAGCCCCTCCAGCGCCTCGAAGGCGAGTCCGACACCTTCTGCCTCAACGTCGACTGCCCGTCGCAGCGCCGGGCACGCATCGAGCACTTCGCCTCACGCGGCGCCATGGACATCGAGGGCCTCGGTGAGCAGACCGCCGTCGCCCTGATGGAGGCGGGGCTGGTGGTCGACCCGGGCGACCTCTACCGCCTCACCGCGGCCGACGTGCTCGGGCTGGAGGGCTTCGGCGAGGTGTCGGCCCGCAACCTGGTGGCCGCCATCGACGCCTCCCGATCGCGCCCGCTCGGCAACCTCCTCTTCGGCCTCAACGTCCGCCATGTGGGCTCGCGCATGGCCCAGGTGGTCGCGGCTGCCTTCGGGAGCCTCGACGCCGTCATGGAGGCGTCGGAGGAGAGGCTGGCCGCCACCGAGGGCGTGGGCCCGGTGATCGCCGCCAGCATGGTCGAGTTCTTCTCCCTGGCCCGCAACCGAGAGGTGATCGAGAAGCTGCGGGCCGCCTGCGTCGACCTGGGGCGGGTGGAGGCGCCCACCGAGCCCCAGGTGCTGGCCGGGCGCTCGGTGGTGGTCACCGGCACCCTCGAGGGGTTCAGCCGTGACGGGGCCGAGGCAGCCGTCGAGGAGCGTGGCGGCCGCTCACCGGGGAGCGTCTCCAAGAAGACGGCCGCCCTCGTGGTCGGGGAGGGGCCGGGCCAATCGAAGCTGACCAAGGCCGAGGCGCTCGGTGTCCCGATCCTCGACGAGGCCGGCTTCGTCCACCTCCTGGAGACCGGCGAGCTCCCGGGCGACCCCGGCGCGGACGACGGCTCGGGCCCGGCCGCGCCGTAGGCCCTGCAGGAGCCCGGTGCCGCCGGCGGCCAGGGCGAACAGCGCCGTGCCGGTCAGCACGATGGCCGGACCGCTCGGGATGTCGTGGTGGTACGAGCCGTAGAGGCCGACCACGCTGATCGCCGCCCCGGTGACGGTGGAGACCAGGAACATCCGGTGGAACGACGTGCAGAGGAGGCGGGCGAAGGCGGCCGGCACCACCACGGCGGCGGCGATGAGGAGCACGCCGAGCACCCGGACGCTGGCGATCACCACGCCGCAGACCAGGAGGTTGAACACGACCTCGACGGCACCCACCCGGACGCCGTGAGCGGCGGCGACCGTTGGGTCGAAGAGCACGAAGACGAGCGACTTGTAAGAGACGACGAGCACCGCGGCGACGGCGAGGGCGATGCCCGCGGCCAGCATCAGGTCGGCGTGGCGCAGCCCGAGGATGTTGCCGAACAGGAGGCTCTCGAGGTTCACCCGCACGGCCAGGGTGGCGGAGATGACGGCGATGCCGACGGCGAACATCGCGGTCGTGACGATGCCGATGGCGGCATCGGCGTGCAGCCCCCGGCGCCGAGCGATCCGGTGGATCAGGACAGCGCTCACCAGCGTGGCGGCGCTGGCTCCCCAGTAGGGGTCGATGTCGAGGACCAGGGCGACGGCCACGCCACCCATCACGCTGTGGGCAAGGCCGTGGCCGATGTAGCTCATCCGGCGTAGCACCACGAAGACGCCGATGGCGCCGCACAGCGCCCCGATGATCACCCCAGCGATCAGGGCGCGGGTGAAGAAGGCGAACGCGAAGGGGTCGGTGAGGAACCTCACGGGGCGGGCTCCGAACGGTGGGCGGGTGCCAGGTCGGGCGCTGGCGCCCGGGGGGCGACCACCACGACCTGCCCGTCGTCGTCGAGGACGCGCACCTCGGCGCCGTAGGTGGCGCTCAGCGCCGCCGGCGTGAGGGCGGTGGACGGTGGCCCGTCGGCCACCACGGTCCGGTTGAAGCACACCACCCGGGGCAGGAGGGCGGCGACCCAGTTGAGGTCATGGGTGGTGAGCAGGATCGAGATCCCGCTGGCGTTCAGCTCACCGACCAGGTCGAGGACGGAGCGGCTCGTCGCCAGGTCGACGCCGGAGGTCGGCTCGTCGAGGAGGATGAGCTCGGCCCGGCGGAGGAGGGCCCGGGCGAGGAACATGCGCTGCTGCTGGCCTCCGGAGAGGCCGGCGATCGGTCGCTCGCGCACCGCCGCCAGGCCGAGCCGGTCGAGGGTGTCGGCGGCGCGGGCGCGCTCCCCGCGTGAGAACCACGGGACCCGCCGGCTCTCGCCGGCCAGGCCCAGGAGCACCACCTGCTCGACGGTCAGGGGGAAGTCCCAGGCCACGCTGTCGACCTGGGGGACATAGCTGATCCTCGGGGCGGCGCGGCCGGCACGGACCTCGTCGCCGAACACCTGCACCAGGCCCCCGTAGCGCTCGCACTGCCCGGTGAGGAGGCGCAACACGGTGGTCTTGCCGACCCCGCTGGGGCCGACGAGGCCGACGAGCTCGCCCGCCTCGAGGCGCAGCGAGACGTCGCGCACGACGGGGACCCCGTCGTAGCCGGCGGTGACGCCGACGAGCTCGAGGGCAGGCGGCCGGCTCACCTCAGCCCCCCCGGCGACACGGCGTCGATGGCGGACGGGTCGCCGCCGAGGCCGGTGACGATGGCTCGGGCGTTGCGCTGCATCATCCCGATGTAGGAGTGCTCGGGGTCGCCGGGCTCGCCGGGCAGCTCGTCGTCGGAGAGCTCGGCGCCGTGCTCGGCGCCGGTCTCGGCGGCGATGGTCTGCAGGACGTCGCTCGGGAACTCGGTCGACCCGAAGACCTTGGGGACCCCCTCGGCCCGGATCTGGTCGATGATGCGGCGGACGTCGCGGGCGCTCGGCTCCGAGAGGTCGGCGGGCTGGATGGCGGCGACGACCTCGAGCTCGTAGCGGGCGCCGAAGTACACCCAGGCGTCGTGGTACACGACCAGCGTGCGGGTGCCGGCGGGGATCGTGGCGGTGGCGGTGGCGATGGCCTCGTCGAGCGCACCGATGCGCTGCAGGAGGTCGCGGGCGTTGTCGCGGTAGACCTCGCCGCCGTCAGGGTCGATGGTCACGAGCTCGTCACGGATGCCCGCCACCATGGCCATGGCGTTGGTCGGGTCGGCCCAGACGTGCGGGTTGGGCGCCGGCCGCGATGCCTCGTCGCCGTGGCTGTGACCGCCGGCATCGCCGTGGCTGTGGCTGCCACCGTCGCCATGGGTGTGCCCGAACGCCCCGACGGCGAGGTCGTCCTCCGCGAGCGCGGTCTCGGCGAGGAGCACCACCGGGGCGCCCTCGGGAAGGTGCTCCTCCACCAGCCGGAGGACGGCGGGGTTGAGCCCGAGACCGATGCCGAAGAAGGCGTCCGCCCCGGTGACCTGACGGACGTCGCTGGGCCGCGGCTCGTGGGTGTGGGCGTCGGCGCCGCCCGGGATGAGCGAGTGGGCCGTGCCACGGTCGCCGAGCACCTGGCCGACGAGGTCGGCGAGGGGCGCCAGCTCGGCCATGACGACCAGCCCACCGCCCTGCTCGGCCGCCGCTCCCGCCGGTGCGAGGGCGGCTTCCGGGTCGGTGAGCCCAGCGGCCGAGCTGCCGCTGCCGCTCCCGCACGCGGCGAGGACCAGGACCACGAGGGTCAGGACCGCCAGGAGCGGACCGGACCGGCCGGGTGTGGACGACGTCATGGGGCTCCTCGTGCGGGCAGGCAGCTGCGACCAGGTCGCAACAACAGCCGAGGCTATCGGCGCCTCACAGCGGTACGCACCTGCGGCGGCGCGCGGATCTCTCATCCGGGCCCGCGCCGGAGCCTTCGGAACCTAGGCCACGCCGAACGACCAGGTGAAGGGCCGGCCGTCCTGCTCGCGGGTCCCCTCCACCGGGTTCCAGATGACGGCGGTGACCGTCACCGGCCCCGCCTGGAGCTCCTCGATCACCTTGCCGGCACCGGGCTGGAAGAAGACCTGGTTGAGAGGCTCGTTGCGGTCGAGCTGGTCCTCGGGGATCTCGATGCCGTTGATGATCAGCACTGCCGTGTGGGGGTGGGTGAGGTCGACCCCGATGCGGGCCTGGCGCACCGCCACCGGGCTGCCGTCGGCGGGGATCACGTGCTCCACCGCCGAGTCCCGCACGCTCACGGGCGTCTCGACCCGCTTCTGGGTGCCGGCGAAGACGAAGCCGGCAGCGGCGAGCGAGAGGAGCAGGAAGGTGACGACTCGTCGGGTGGTGAACATCGGGGCCTCGCCTCCATGGTGACCCACGATCGGCCCAGAGGTGGCATCACCAGGTCCGGGGTGCAACAGCCCCGCGCGGCACCCCGTTAGCCTCGGGCCGTGGTCACGTCCAGGATGACGGAGCAGCTCGGCCGCGTCCTCGGCGGCCGCTACCGCCTCACCGCGCCCATCGGCCGGGGTGCGTCCGCCCAGGTGTTCCTGGCCGACGACGTGGTGCTGCGGCGGCGGGTGGCGGTCAAGGTCCTGCACCCGGCACTGGCCGACGACGAGGCGTTCCTCCGCCGGTTCCGGGCCGAGGCCCAGGCCGCCGCCGCCCTCGCCCACCCGAACGTGATGGCGGTCTACGACTGGGGCGACGACGACGGCCCCTACCTGGTGCTCGAGCTGCTCGCCGGGGGCAGCCTCCGGGCGATGCTCGACACCGGCGCCCGCCTCAGCCCCGCCCAGGCGCTGATGGTCGGCCTCCAGGCGGCCCAGGCCCTCGACGCCGCCCACCGGCGGGGCTTCGTCCACCGCGACGTGAAGCCCGCCAACCTGCTCTTCGGGGAGGACGGACGTCTGCGCATCGCCGACTTCGGGCTGGCCCGCGCCCTGTCGGAGGCGGCGTGGACCGAGCCCGGCGGCGGTGGGCTCGTCGGCACCGCCCGCTACGCAGCGCCAGAGCAGGCCAGCGGCGGCCGCATCGACGGGAAGGCCGACGTCTACGCCCTCGGCCTCGTCCTGTCGGAGGCTGTCACCGGCGAGGTCCCCCTGACTGCCGACACCACGATCGGCACCCTGATGGGGCGGGTCGACACGCCGGTGCCGGTCCCGGCGGCCCTCGGACCCCTCGGGGAGGTGCTCGAGCGCTGCGGACGGCCCGACCCGGAGGAGCGGCCGACGGCGGCCGACCTCGGCCGCTCGCTGCTCCGTGCCGCCCGGCAGCTCGACAGCCCTGCCCCCCTGCCGCTCGCCGGCGCCATCGACCCCGGGGTCCGGGTGACCGAGGACGTCGATCCCACCCTGCTCCCGCCACCGTCACCGCTCCCGGTCGACGGCGACGACGACATCACCGTGGTCGCCGACCCCACGACGTCGGATCCCACGGTGGTCGCCATGGCCACCGTGGTGGGGGACGATGACGCGACCGTCGCGGTGCCCGTGCCGTTCCGTGACGCCGAAGTGCACGACGACCCCGATCCCGGGCGTCGCCGGCGCTGGCCCTGGCTGGTGGCGCTGCTCGTGCTCCTCGTCGCCGGTGTCGCCGGCGGCACCTACGCCTACCTCGAGTCCCAGCCTGCCCGGGCCGCGGTGCCCTCGGTGGTCAACCTCTCGCAGGAGGAGGCCGAGACGGAGCTGGCCCGTGCCCAGGCCGCGGCCGACGGCGACCTCGCCTGGGAGGTCGAGGTCGACGCCGAGCACAGCAACCGGGTGGCGGAGGGCTTCGTGATCCGTCAGGAGCCGGTGGGCGTCGAGCTCGTCGACGGGGGCACCGTCACGATCGTCGTGTCCCTCGGCCTCGAGTTCCGGCCCGTCCCCGACCTCGCCGGCGCCACCGAGGAGGAGGCCGCCGACCGGCTCGCCGACGTCGACCTGACCCTCGGCTCGGTCGAGTCGACCCCCCACGAGGACGTGCCCCCCGGCCACGTCCTCGACTGGCGCGTGGGCGACGAGGAGCGCCCCGTCGAGGTGCGCGAGGGCACCGCGGTCGACATCGTGGTCTCCTCGGGCCCTGCCGCCCGTACGGTCCCCACCCTCGCCGGGGAGACCCTCGAGACGGCCAGGGCCCGGCTGGCCGAGCTCCGCCTGGAGGTACGGGTGGTCGAGGAGTTCTCCAACTCCGTCGCCGCCGGCCGCGTCATCGCTTCCTCGCCCGGTGCCGGTGCCACGGTCGAGCGCGGGGCCGAGGTCACATTGCGCGTCTCGCTCGGGCGCGACCTGGTGACCGTGCCCGACGTCACCGGCCTCAGCCTCGAGCCTGCCATCGCCCAGCTCGAGGCCGCCGGCCTCGAGGCCGGCCAGGTCTCTGGCCGGGCGCGCGGGCGGGTCAAGGAGACCGATCCGGAGGCTGGCTCCCGCGTCGACCGCGGCACCTCGGTCGACATCCGCCTGGACTAGCCCCGCAGAGGCCTCGCGGCAGGCGGGCTAGCGTTCCTCCGGTCACTCGGCCCCACCTCTGGAGGACCCTGCACATGGGAGCGCTCGACGGACGCGTCGCCATCATCACCGGGGCCGGCCGTGGCATCGGCCGGGAGCACGCCCTGCTGTTCGCCGCCGAGGGCGCCAAGGTCGTGGTCAACGACCTGGGCGGCTCCATGGACGGCTCGGGTGACGACCGCACCGCGTCCGAGCAGGTGGTCGACGAGATCAAGGCC
>DATKDW010000065.1 GCA_035512495.1 Acidimicrobiales bacterium | reverse complement strand
ATGCAGGCGAAGGCGGCGTCGCGCATGCGCTGGTACTCGACATCGGAGAGGGTCTGGGCCGGCGCCACGGTGATGGAGTCGCCGGTGTGCACGCCCATCGGGTCGAGGTTCTCGATCGAGCAGATGATCACGCAGTTGTCGGCCCGGTCGCGCATGACCTCGAGCTCGTACTCCTTCCACCCGGCGATCGATTTCTCGATCAGGATCTCGGAGATGGGGCTGGCCTCGAGGCCGAGGGCGGCCATGCGCTTGAGCTCCTCGGGGGTGGCCGCGATGCCGGTGCCCTTGCCGCCGAGGATGTAGGCGGGGCGGATGATGCAGGGCAGGCCGACCTCCTCGGCCACGCGAACGGCGTCGTCGAGGGTGTGTGCCGTGCCCGACGACGGCACGTCGAGGCCGATCTCGATCATGGCCCGCTTGAAGCGCTCGCGGTCCTCGGCGGTGGCGATCGCCTCGGCGTTGGCCCCGATGAGCTCGCAGTCGTAGCGCTCGAGGATGCCCTGCTCCTCCAGCTGCATGGCCAGGTTCAGCGCCGTCTGCCCGCCGAGGGTGGGCAGGAGGGCATCGGGCCGCTCGGCCTCGATGATGGCGGTGAGCACCTCGACGTCGAGCGGCTCGATGTAGGTCCGATCGGCGAACTCGGGGTCGGTCATGATCGTGGCGGGGTTCGAGTTGGCGAGGACGACGCGGTAGCCCTCCTCGCGCAGCACCCGGCACGCCTGGGTCCCGGAGTAGTCGAACTCCGAGGCCTGGCCGATCACGATCGGGCCGGAGCCGATCAGCAGGATCGTGTGGATGTCGTCCCTACGAGGCACGGGCCTCACCCTTCACTCGGTGCATCAGCGCCTCGAACTCGTCGAAGAGGTAGCGGGCGTCGTGCGGTCCGGGCCCGGCCTCGGGGTGGTACTGGACGCTGAAGGCGGGGATGTCGCGGCAGGCGATGCCCTCGATGACGCCGTCGTTGAGGTTCACGTGGGTCACGTCGGCCGACCCGATGGTGCCCTCGGCGACGGCGAAGTTGTGGTTCTGGCTGGTGATCTCCACCGTGCCGTTGGAGAGGCGCTTCACCGGGTGGTTCCCGCCGTGGTGTCCGAAGGGAAGCTTGTAGGTCTCGGCGCCGAGGGCGGCGCCCAGCAGCTGGTGGCCGAGGCAGATGCCGAACACCGGCACCTCGCCGAGCAGCTCGCGGATGGACTCGGTCACATGGGGCACCGATGCGGGGTCGCCGGGGCCGTTCGAGATGAACACGCCGTCGGGCTCGCGGGCCAGCACCTCGGATGCCGGGGTGGAGGCGGGCACGACCTCCACGGTGGCGAGGCCGCTCAGGTGGCGGAGGATGGTGGTCTTGATGCCGAGGTCGTAGGCCACCACCCGGCGGGGGCCCCGGCCGACGGTGTACGCCTCGTCGGTCGTCACCGTGGCAACCAGGTCGATACCGGTGGTGCCGGCCTCGGCCTCGGCGGCAGCGCGGAGGGTCGCCTCATCGGCGGTACCGAAGGCGCCCGGCATGGAGCCGGCGTCGCGCAGGTGGCGGGTCAGGCGCCGGGTGTCGATGCCGGCGATGCCGGGCACCCCTGCCTGGCGCAGGAGGCCATCGAGGTCGCCCTCGGCCCGCCAGCTGCTCCGGCGGCGGGCGAGCTCGCGGATGACCACACCGCGGCAGAACGGCCGGCGCGACTCGTCGTCGTCCCGCGTCACCCCGTAGTTGCCGATGTGGGGGTACGTGAAGGTGATGATCTGACCGGCGTAGGAGGGGTCGGTGATGACCTCCTGGTAGCCGGTGAGGACGGTGTTGAAGACGACCTCGCCGGTGGCGACCTCGGCGGGAGCGCCGAACGCCTCCCCCTCGAAGACGGCACCGTCGGCAAGGACGAGCTGGGTCTCGGTGATGTCGTTCATCGCTGGGCCTCCGCATCCACGACCACTGGCTCTCCCCGAAGCAGCGTGTGGCGAACACGTCCGGTGACCTTGCGCCCGGCGTAGGGCGTGTTGCGGCTGCGGCTCGCCATCGCCGCGGCGTCGACCACCCAGGTCGCAGCGGGGTCGATCACGCAGAGGTTCGCCCGCCGTCCCTCCACCACGGGGCCGCCGTGGGCGTCGGCGAGGCCGGCGATGCGGGCGGGGCGCCACGACAGCAGGCCGAGCACAGCTTCGATCGGCAGCCCGAGCTCGCCGAGGGCGAGGGGCAGCGCCGTCTCCAGACCGATCATGCCCGGCGGCGCCTCGTCGAAGGCGGCCTCCTTCGACTCAAGCGTGTGGGGGGCGTGGTCGGTGGCGATGGCATCGATCGTGCCGTCGGTCAGCCCGGCCTTGACCGCAGCGACGTCGACGTCGGTCCGCAGCGGGGGGTGCACCTTGAACACCGGGTCGTAGGTCGCCACCGCGGCGTCGGTGAGGGTGAAGTGGTGGGGGGCGGCCTCGGCGGTGACAGGCAAGCCCTCGGCCCGGGCGGCGCGCACGAGGGCGACCGACCCGGCGGTGGAGAGGTGCAGGAAGTGCACCGGCGCCTTGGTGAGGCGGCACAGGGCGATGTCGCGCGCCACCATGAGCTCCTCGGCCTCGGCGGGCTGGCCGGGGATCCCGAGCCGACTCGACCACTCGCCCTCGTGCATGTAGCCGCCGGTGGAGAGCCCGGCATCCTCGCAGTGCTGGGCAAGCGTGACCCCAAGGGCCGAGGCGTACTCGAGCGCCCGGCGCATGAGCCGGCTGTCCTGCACGCCTGCTCCGTCGTCGGTGAAGAGGCGCACGCCCAGCGCTGCCATCTCGGCCATCGGCGCCAGCTCGGTGCCGGCTCGCTCCTTGGTGATGGCCCCGGCGGGGTGCACATCGCAGAGGGCGGTGCGGGCCAGCTCGAGCACCTCGCGGACCACACCGGCGCTGTCGATCGCCGGGGTGGTGTTGGGCATGGCAACCACCGCGGTGTAGCCGCCGAGGGCGGCGGCGCGCGAGCCGGTCTCGATCGTCTCCGCCTCTTCGAGGCCGGGCTGGCGGAGGTGGCTGTGGAGGTCGACCAGGCCAGGGCCGACCACGCAGCCGCTGCAGTCGAGCACGCGCCCGCCGTCGAGGCCGGGGCCCACGGCAGCGATGGTGCCGTCGGCGGCGATGGCGACGTCGGCATCTCGTGACCCTGCCTCGTCGACGACCCGGCCGCCCTTCAGCACCAGCGTGGCATCAGCCAACGTTCTCACCTCCGGCGCCGAGCAGCAGGAACAGGACGGCCATGCGCACGGCGACGCCGTTGGCCACCTGGCGGACGATGACGGATCGGGGCAGGTCGGCCACCTCGGCGGCGATCTCGACCCCGCGGTTCATGGGCCCCGGGTGCATCACGAGGGCGTCGTCGCCGAGCAGCCGGGCGCGGTCGCGGGTCAGGCCGTAGGTGGCGGTGTACTCGCGCAGCGAGGGGAGCAGCGCTTCGGTCTGGCGCTCCTTCTGCATGCGCAGCACCTGCACCACGTCGACCTTCGGCAGCACGGTGTCGAGGTCGTGGCTGACCTCCACCGGCCAGGTGCCCACCGCCGGCGGCAGGAGGGTCGGGGGGGCGACCAGGGTCACCCGGGCGCCGAGCGCGGCCAGGGCAAGGGTGTCGGAGCGGGCCACCCGACTGTGCTTCACGTCGCCGACGATGGCCACGTGGAGGCCGTCGAAGCCGGTGCCGAGGCCACGGCGGCGTCGCTCCTCGCGGATCGTGTAGCAGTCGAGCAGGGCCTGGGTGGGGTGCTCGTGCCAGCCGTCGCCGGCATTGATCACGCTGGCCCCCACCCACGCTGCCAGCTGCCAGGGCACCCCGGCCGAGCCATGGCGCACGACGATGGCGTCGACGCCCATGGCCTCGATGGTGAGGATGGTGTCGCGCAGCGACTCGCCCTTCTTCACCGACGACGCGCCGACGCTGAAGTTCATGGTGTCGGCCGACATCCGCTTGGCGGCCGACTCGAACGACAGCCGGGTGCGGGTCGACTCCTCGTAGAACAGCGACACCACGGTCCGGCCCCGCAGGGTCGGGATCTTGGGGATCCGGCGCTCGCTGACCTCCACGAAGGAGTCGGTGAGGTCGAGGATCTCGTTGATGCCGTCGGCCCCGAGGTCGGCGACAGAGAGCAGATGCTTCACTCTGCTGCGCTCCCCCGCGGGAGGACAGGTCGGGTCGCTGCATCGTTCAGCACTTCGAGCTTCACTCCGTCACCTGCGGGTTTCCTTGATGATGTCGCCGAGGTCGACGCCGTCGGGGTGGACGTCGACCGCCTCGTCCCGGCGGGTGGGGAGGTTCTTGCCCACGTAGTCGGGCCGGATCGGCAGCTCTCGGTGGCCCCGGTCGACCATGACGGCCAGCTGCACCGCCCGGGGGCGGCCGAAGCCGGTGAGGGCGTCGAGAGCGGCCCGGATGGTCCGGCCGGTGAAGAGCACGTCGTCGACGAGGACCACGGTGCGGCCGGTGAGGTCGCCGGGGATGTCGGTGACCGCCTCGGGCATCACCGGACGGAGGCCGATGTCGTCGCGGTGGAAGGCCACGTCGAGCGTGCCCACCGGCACCTCGGTGCCGTCGATGTGCTCGAGGGCGGCGGCCAGCGACTCGGCCAGGAAGACCCCGCCGGTCTGCAACCCGATCACGGTGAGGTCGGTGAGGCCGGCGTTGCGCTCGATGACCTCGTGGGCGATGCGGGTGACGGCCCGCCGCACGTCGTCGGCGTCCATGACCCGGGTCCGGGCGATGAAAACGCCCCCGTAGGGGGGCGTCGTCCTGCGTTCGCGCTCTGCCAAGCCACACGCTCCTGTCCGTACGGGCCTCTCGGGACCCGCTTCACGGTCAGGTGCAGATGTTACCAGGGCAGCGCCCGCCCTGCCGGCGGTTCTCGGCACGTGCCGCGAGCCGGAGGAGCAGGGAACGTGCCGAGAACAGATGGGCGAGATCAGGTCTGGGGGCGGAGTTGCTCGGCGATGCGGCCCAGCATGCCGTTGACGAACTTGCCGGAGTCGTCGGTGGAGTAGCGCTTGGCCAGCTCGACGGCCTCGGAGATGATCGCCCCGGTGGGGACGTCGGGACGGTGGCCGAGCTCGTAGACGGCCATC
>DATKDW010000064.1 GCA_035512495.1 Acidimicrobiales bacterium | reverse complement strand
GGAGGCAACGTGCGTCGAACGTGGTGGGTCCTGTCGGCAACCGCGCTGGCGTTCGTCTTGGTGCCCGCGCCCGTCGGGGCCGCGCCGGCCGCACCCCCGCCCACCCCCCAGGCCGACTGTGGGCCCGGCTCCCGGCCCGAGCCGGCAGCCCAGGGACGCGCGCCGCTGGCCGACTACGAGACCGGCCGAGCCCAGCAGGGCTACACCTGCAACCTGGAGGAGATCGCCCACTTCGGCAACAAGGGTGGCTACAAGGTGCACCGGTACATCGACGCGGCGGGCCGCGAGTGCGCTTACTACGACTCGACGTTGCTCTTCCCGACCGGCGTGGCCGACGGCACCGATCTGACCGGCGTCTACGTGCTCGACATGTCCGACCCTGCGAACCCGGTCAAGACGACCAACCTGATGACGCCGGCCATGCAGTCGCCCCACGAGTCGCTGGAGCTCAACCAGGAACGGGGGTTGCTCGCCGCCGGGATGGGCTACCCCACGTTCAACCCCGGATTCGTCGACATCTACGACGTGAACGAGGACTGCCGGAACCCGGTGCTGAAGTCGAGCACGCCGCTCGGCGTCCTCGGCCACGAGAGCGGCTTCGCACCCGACGGCAACACCTTCTACGTGTCGTCCACCGGTGGGAACACCATCACCGCGCTCGACGTCACCGACCCGTCGCTCCCGAAGATCCTCTGGGTCGGCCGCGAAGGGACGCCCCACGGCATGCGGGTGAGCGCCGACGGCAACCGGCTGTACATCGCCGACATCTCCAAGGGCCTCGTGATCCTCGACGTGACCGAGATCCAGGCGCGGGCGGTTGACCCTCAGGTGACGCCCGTCAGCGCGCTGCAGTGGGAGGAGATGTCGATCCCGCAGGTGCCCCTCCCCGTCACCATCAAGGGCAACCCGTACCTGATCGAGATCGACGAGTTCTCCCGCGGACCATCCGCCGAGGCCGATGCTCCCGTCGGCGCCGGACGGATCATCGACATCTCCGACGAGACCAAGCCACAGGTGGTCTCGCACCTGCGCTTGGAGGTCAACAACCCCGAACAGCGCGCCGAGTCCATGGGCGACCCGGGAACCTCGAGCTTCATCCAGGGCTACACGGGTCACTACTGCTCGGTGCCACGCACCGTCGATCCCGAGATCGTCGCCTGCACGTTCGTTGCTTCCGGCCTACGGATCTTCGACGTGCGCGACCCGCTCCAGCCCAAGGAGATCGCCTACTTCAACAAGCCCGTGGGCAGCACGAGCAACCCCAACGACCATCCCAGCTCCTATGCGATGTCCGCATCGGCGTTCGTGCCAGAGCGCAACGAGATCTGGTACCTCGACGGCAACAGCGGCTTCTACGTCCTTCGGTTCACCAACGACGTCTGGCCGGCCGACACCACCTCGACCGACGAAGGGACCGGCACCTCCACCGGCGACGCCGCCGGCGGCCGAGACGAGCTCCCCGCAAGCGGCGGCGGGTCTGGCCTCGGCGTCCTTGCGGCCGGCGTGCTCGCCGCCGTCGTCTTGCTGCGCCCCCGTCACCATCGGCTCCGTCCGTAGTGCCACCTGCGAGGTGATCTACGGGATCGATGTCCCCTCACCCGCCGGAAACGCGATCGACAGGCGGTCTCGTTGTTGGCCATGCTCATCCGGTGGGGGACCTTCAACAGGACACTGAGGTCGAGCTCGTCGGGGAGGATCCGGACGGCAGCCGACGCTTCAGCGCCAAGTTGAGCCCGGAGTGGGAGATCTGGGGTCCGATGGGCGGCTACGTCGCCTCGGTGGCACTGCGAGCCGCGGCCGGGTCGAGTCCCTTCGCCCGGCCAGCGAGCTTCTTTTGCCAGTACCTCGGAGTCGCCGCCTTCGACGCAGTCGACATTGCAGTCACCCCGTTGCGTGTCGCCAAGACGGCTTTGGCTCAGCGTGTCCAGGTGCGCCAGGGTGACCGCGACATCCTCGAGGCCACCGTGTGGAGCGTCGGTGAAGTGGATGGGCTGGCTCACGACGTGACGGAACCGACGAGACCGCCCGTCCCTTCCCCAAACGAGTGCGCCGATCTCACGGAGCTGTTGAGCGAGGAGGACCTCGCCAGCGGTCCGCCCTTTCCGTTCTGGCGGAACTTGGACTTGAGGCCGATCGACTGGACCGCAGATCGATCCGCCGTCGGCGATCCCGTGTGGCGGGAGTGGCTGCGCTTCGCTCCCACGCCGATCTTCGCGGACCCGTGGGTTGACGCGTGCCGGTCACTGATCCTCATCGACCTGCAGAGCTGGCCCTCGGCCTCGCGTGCTCACACGCGGGGCCATGCGTTCATCGCGCCGAGCCTCGACCTCTACGTCGCCTTCCACGACCCGCGGCCTGACGGCGAGTGGCTACTCGCAGACGGCTTCGCGCCGATCGCGCGGGACGGGCTGATGGCGTGGAACGGGAGGCTCTGGAGCGAAGATGGCGCACTGGTCGCCAGCGGAGCGGGTCAGATGCTCTGTCGGCGCGTGAGACAGGCCTGAGAGGCCCACCAGCGACACTGATCCGACGGTAGACCACGACCCCGGACCGGTCGCCGGGAAACCTTCTCGCCGAGGTCCAGCGGCTCCATGCATTCTTGCTGGCATGTATGACGATGCGGCTCGCTTCTACGACGTCATCCACAAGGCGCGTGGCCGGAACCCGGGAGCCGAGGCGGATCTCGTCATCGCTGAAGCCAGGCGGCTCGCCCCCCACGCTGCGACGCTGCTGGACGTGGGCTGTGGGACCGGAGCGCACCTGCCCCGATTCAGCCAGGTTTTCGACGTGGTAGGCGTCGACCTCAGTCCACACATGCTCGCCATCGCGTCCCGACAAGCGCCGAACGTTCCCCTCGTCGAAGGTGACTTCCGATCGTTCGAGCTCGATCGCACCTTCGACGTGGCGGTGTCACTGT
The DNA here is from genome assembly GCA_035512495.1 of Acidimicrobiales bacterium. NCBI lineage: Bacteria > Bacillati > Actinomycetota > Acidimicrobiia > Acidimicrobiales > Acidimicrobiales bacterium. The sequence goes on along the minus strand of DATKDW010000064.1, from coordinate 35,414 downwards.
TCAGCGGCATCGGCTACCTGGTCGAGCGGGCGGACTTGGAAGCGGCGGTCGCGCACATTGCCGACCATCTGAACACCGGGGGTGCCCTGTTGATCGAAGGTTGGGTCGAGCCCGACTACTGGATTGACGGCGCGGTGAACGCCGACTCAGGTCGTGATGGCGATCTCGCCGTGGCCAGGGCGGTCCGTTCCTCGCGTCAGGGGATGAGGTGCGAGATCGAGATGCGCTACGCCGCAGCCACGCCCGAGGGCATTTCGACGGTGGATGAGCAGCACACCATGCGCATCTCCGACCCCAACGAGTTTGCAGAGGCCTTTGCCGCTGCAGGCCTGAGCTTCGAGCGGCTCCCGCACATGCTGCATGGGGGACGCTCGGTGTACGCAGGGGTCAAGGCGTAACAGGCGGCTCGGGGAGGGGGCGACCCCCGGGCGCCGCCCGGTACCGATCTCAGCCTGGTGGAACCAGGACCGCCTCCACGGCCAGCTTGGCCACGTCCCCCCGGTCGAGTTCGAAGCCGAGCACTGCCGTCAGATCAGCGCCCAGCCGCCGCCGCTGCTGCTGGGAGAACCAAGTCTCCACTGAGCCCGGGCGCTTCACTGTCGATTCCGATTTCATCGCATCGTGGGGTCGCCGTCATCAGCTGCGCCGACGTCATCTCTAGGCTTCTAGGCTCTGCTATGTGATCTCACGCGAGACGAGCTACGCGAAGAGCGATGGGCTCGACATCGCGTACCAGGTCGTCGGACGCGGACCGTTGGAGGTCGTGTTCGTCCCTGGGTTCGTCTCGAACCTCGAGGTCGGGTGGGAGTTCCCGGAGCAGGCCGCGTTCCTGTCTCGTCTGGCGTCATTTTGCCGGCTCGTGTTGTTCGACAAGCGGGGTACCGGACTTTCCGACCGCGTACCGCTGGACCGGCTTCCGAGTCTCGAGAATCGGATGGACGATGTACGCGCGGTGATGGATTCGGCTGGGTCCGACCGAGCAGCTTTGTTTGGGATCTCCGAGGGCGGACCGATGAGCGTGTTGTTCGCGGCCACCTATCCCGAGCGTGTGACTCACCTCGTGCTCTACGCGTCCTACGCGAGGCGTGCCGACGCGGAGCTCGACAACGGGGCGGCACTCGTTGATTTCATCGAGCGGCGCTGGGGAACCGGCGAAGTGCTTGCGGCTCGCGGGGCCACATTCGCGCACAACCCGGCCGTGAAGGAGAGCCTCGCCCGTATGGAGCGTCAATCAGCGACCCCGAGTGCAGCTGCGGCAATGGTTCGCATGGCCAGCGCTATCGATGTCACCGAGGTGTTGAGCGTCTTGCGTGTCCCGACGCTTGTGCTTCACCGCCGCGACGACCCGAACCTGCGGGTCGAGGCGGGGCGCTCGTTAGCGAAAGGGATCCCGGGCGCACGGTTCGTCGAGCTGGGCGGGACGGACCACATCCCTTGGTTTGGTGACACCGATGCGCTTCTCGACGAGGTCGAAGAGTTCCTCACGGGGACACGGCCCGCCGAGAAGCCACAGCGCCTACTTGCCACGGTGCTGTTCACCGACATTGTCGGGTCGACCGAGCGCGCCGCCCAGCTCGGCGACGCGGCATGGTGCGCGATCCTCGACCGCCACGATCGCGTACTTGCCGCCGAGGTCGAACAACGACGAGGCCGGCTGATCAAGACGACGGGTGACGGTGTTCTCGCGACGTTCGACGGTCCGGCGCGCGCGGTCCAGTGTGCCGTTGCCCTTCGAGCAGCGCTGCGCGGTCTTGGTCTCGAGATTCGAGCCGGTATCCACACCGGCGAGATCGAACAGCGCGGCGACGACGTCGCCGGTCTCGCCGTGCACATCGGAGCACGGGTCTGCGGCGCAACTTCTGGTGGCGAGGTTTGGGTGTCACGCACGGTTACGGATCTCGTCGCCGGGTCGGGCATCGAGTTTGAGGACCGCGGCGATCACGACCTCAAGGGTGTTCCCGGCACCTGGCGCCTGTTCGCTGTCGCCGCCGATGAGTGCTGAGCGCCGTTTCTCGACCTCAACTCGCACGACTGATCGATGGATCGGCGTCCGCGACCTGGCGAACAGAACGACGGCCGGCGTGCAACGAAGGCAACGCACCGAACCAGCGTTTAGCCCGGTCGGGGCGGCGGGTTCGCTGTCGTACCCGACCTCTGGCGGGTGAACGTCAACGAGGGGCTGAGCCTGCTTCGGTTGGTGGCGACGGTTGACCCGTTTTCCCGGCATGCTCGTCGGCGAGCGACAATGGGGCTCGTCTCGGAGAACGTCATCGATCGACTGAGAGCTCGTGAGCCAGCCTGACCGGTACCGCAACTTGAGCGTGATCAGTCACGTTGACCACGGGAAGTCGACCTTGGCCGACCGCATCCTCGAGATCACCGGCGCCGTCGATGCCCGGGACATGAAGGAGCAGTTCCTCGACTCGATGGACATCGAGCGGGAGCGGGGGATCACCATCAAGGCGCAGAACATCCGCGTGCCGTGGAAGGACCACATCCTCCACCTGGTCGACACCCCCGGCCACGTCGACTTCGGCTACGAGGTCTCCCGCTCGCTCGCCGCCTGCGAGGGGGTGATCCTCCTCGTCGACGCCGCCCAGGGCATCGAGGCGCAGACCCTGGCCAACTGCTACCTCGCCCTCGAGAACGAGCTCGAGATCGTGGCCTGCCTGAACAAGATCGACCTCCCGGCGGCGGAGCCCGACCGCTACGCCGAGGAGATCGAGAACGTGCTCGGCCTGCCCGCCGAGGACATCCTGCGGATCAGCGCCAAGACCGGCGAGGGCGTAGCCGAGCTGCTCGACGCCGTCGTGGCACGCATCCCCCCTCCCCAGGGTGATGCTGACGCCCCGCTCCAGGCACTGATCTTCGACTCGTACTTCGACCAGTACCGCGGGGTGATCTCCTCCATCCGGATCATGGACGGCGTGATGGAGACGGGCGCCAAGCTCCGCTTCATCCAGGCCGGCGCCACCCACGAGGCAGATGAGATCGGGGTGCGGAACCCCGTGCCCACGCCGGTCCAGCGCCTCGGCCCCGGCGAGGTCGGCTACCTCATCGCCGGCATCAAGGACGTGGGCGAGGCCCGCTCCGGTGAGACCGTGACCACCGCGGTCCACGGGTCGGAGTCGGCACTCGCCGGCTACAAGGACCCCAAGCCCATGGTCTTCTGCGGCCTCTACCCGATCGACGGCGACGAGTACGAGGACCTCCGCGACGCCCTCCAGAAGATGCGCCTCAACGACGCCAGCTTCACCTACGAGCCGGAGACCTCCGGTGCCCTGGGATTCGGCTTCCGCTGCGGGTTCCTCGGCCTGCTCCACATGGAGATCGTGCGGGAGCGCTTGGAGCGCGAGCACAACCTCAGCCTCATCGCCACCGCCCCGTCGGTCGGCTACATCGTGCACACCGAGGTCGGCGACACCTTCGAGGTCGACAACCCATCCGAGCTGCCCCCCATGAACGAGATCGACCACATCGAGGAGCCGTGGTTCAAGGTCACGATCCTCACCCCGACCGACTACACGGGCACGGTGATGGAGCTGTGCCAGGAGCGGCGGGGCGAGATGCAGCTGATGGAGTACCTCAGCCCCGAGCGGCTCGAGATGGTGTACCGCCTCCCCCTCGCCGAGGTGGTCATCGACTTCTTCGACCAGCTCAAGAGCCGCACCAAGGGCTACGCCAGCCTCGACTACGAGCCCATCGGCTACGAACGCTCCGACCTGGTGAAGGTCGACATCCTCCTCAACCAGGTGCCGGTCGACGCCTTCTCCACGATCGTGCACCGGGACAAGGCCTACGACTATGGCAAGCGCATGAGCGAGAAGCTCCACGAGCTGATCCCCCGCCAGATGTTCGACGTGCCGATCCAGGCCGCGATCGGGGGCCGGATCATCGCCCGCACCACGGTGAAGGCGAAGCGCAAGGACGTGCTGGCCAAGTGCTACGGGGGCGACATCACCCGCAAGCGCAAGCTCCTCGAGAAGCAGAAGGAGGGCAAGAAGAAGATGAAGAACATCGGGCGGGTCGAGGTCCCGCAGGAGGCGTTCGTCTCCGCCCTCCGCCTCGACGACTGACGGCGGCTGCGCCGCGGCGGGCGCGGATGTAGGGCGGTGGCCTTGGCACTCGGTAGCATCGAGTGCCAACCATGCACCGGAGCCCCAATGCTTGACGAGCGCAAAGCCGCCATCCTCCGCGCCGTGGTGGAGGAGTACATCGAGACTGCGCAGCCCGTGGGCTCGGGCCACGTCGCCCGGGCGCCCCAGGTGCAGGTCTCGCCGGCCACCGTGCGCAACGAGATGGTCGCCCTCGAGCAGGAGGGTTACCTGCACCAGCCCCACACGAGCGCCGGCCGGGTGCCCACCGACAAGGGCTACCGGTTCTTCGTCGACTCGATGGGCAGCGTCCCCGGCTCGCTCGAACCCGCCCAGCGCCAGGAGGTCAGCCGGTTCTTCGCGTCCGCCCACGGCGCGCTCGAGAGCATGCTCCAGGACACCAGCCGGCTCCTCTCGGGCCTGACCGACTACGCCGCGGTCGTCGTCGGCCCGCCCCACGAGGTCGCGACCATCCGGTCCGTGCAGCTCGTCGGCCTGGGAGGCCGCACCGCGCTGCTCGTGGTGGTGCTCTCCAACGGGGTGGTCGACAAGGCCACCATCGAGCTGGCCGACGACCCGGCTGAGGAGCACCTCGCGGCTGCCTCGACGCACCTCGCCACCGCCCTCGTCGGCAGCACCCTCGCCGATCCCGCGCCCGTGCCACCGACCGGGGATCCCACCCTCGACGCCGCCTGCGACGTGGCGGTGCGGGCGCTGTCGGCACACGGGCCCGATGGCGACCACGTCTTCGTCGGTGGCGCCTCCCGCATGGCGGCGGCGTTCGACGCGGTGGAGACCGTGCGCCAGGTGCTCACCATCCTCGAGCAGCAGTTCCTCGTGGTGGGCCTCGTGCGCGACGTGATCGACCGCGGCCTGTCGGTGGCCATCGGGGCCGAGCACGGCTTCGAGCCTCTGGCGGAGTGCTCGCTCGTGGTGGCTCCCTACGAGGTCGAGGGCGAGGTCGCCGGCAGCATCGGTGTCCTCGGCCCCACCCGCATGCACTACCCGCAGGCGCTCGCGGCGGTGGCCATCGTGAGCCAGCGCCTGGGCCGACGGCTGAGCGAGGGCTGACGATGGCATCCGACTACTACGCCCTGCTCGGGGTCGGCCCCGGGGCCGATGGCGAGGAGATCAAGCGGGCCTACCGGCGCCTCGCCCGCGAGCTGCACCCCGACACCAACCCTGACCCCGCCGCCACCGAGCGGTTCAAGGAGATCGCGGTCGCCTACGAGACCTTGCGCGACCCAGAGCGGCGACGGCGCTACGACACCTTCGGCCCCGAGGGCGCCGCCGGCGGGATGGGCGGGGGTGACCCCTTCGGTGGAGGGCTCAACGACATCTTCGACGCCTTCTTCGGTAGCGGGGGAAGCCCGTTCGGAGGCGGGCGCGGAGGTGGCGGCCGCGGTGGGCCGCCCCGGGGGTCCGACATGGAGCTCGCGGTCGAGATCGACTTCACCGAGGCGATCTTCGGCGTCACCCGGGAGGTGACGATCCGCCAGCCCGTCGGATGCGACACCTGCGAGGCCACCGGCGCCCGGGCGGGCACCACCGCGTCGCGCTGCGGCGAGTGCGGCGGCAGCGGCCAGGTGCAGCGGGTCCGTCAGTCGATCCTCGGCCAGATGGTCACTGCCGGGCCCTGCCCGCGCTGCGGCGGCCTCGGGGAGACGGTGGCCGACCCGTGCCCCGACTGCCGGGGTGAGGGGCGTCGGACCGCGGAGCGGACCTACACGGTGGAGATCCCGGCCGGCGTCGACGACGGCTCGACCCTGCGCCTCACCGGGCGCGGCGCGGCCGGGCCCCGTGGCGGGCCCAAGGGCGACCTGTACGTCCACCTGCGGGTCCGGCCCCACGATCGCTTCCAGCGGGCCGGTGCCGACCTGGTGCACGAGCTCGGGATCCCGGTCACCCAGGCGGCGCTCGGGGCCCACCTCTCGTACGAGACGCTCGACGGGACCGAGGACCTCGTCATCCCCGCGGGCACCCAGACGGGGCGGGTCTTCCGGTTGCGCGGGCGCGGCGTGCCGCTGCTCGACGGGCGCGGGCGAGGTGACCTGCTGGTGCAGGTCGTCGTCGAGACGCCGACCGACCTCGACCAGGAGGAGGCCGACCTGCTGCGCCGGCTCGCCGAGCTCCGGGGGGACGAGGTGGCCGAGGAGAACGGCAGCCTCCTCTCCAAGATCCGCAGCGCCTTCAAGTAGTGGACCCGGAGATCGCCGGCCCGGGACCGGCACCGCTGGTGTTCGTCGCCGACCTGACGGCCCCGGCCCTCGACGACGGTGATCGCCACCACCTGGAGCGCGCCCTGCGCCTGCGGTCGGGTGACGAGGTCACCGCATCCGACGGCCGAGGCCGGTGGCGGCCGTGCCAGCTGCGTGCCGGCGGGGAGCTCGAGCCGACCGGTCTGCCCTCCGTGGTCCCGGCGCCGACACCCGCACTCACCGTGGCCTTCGCCCTCACCAAGGGCGGCCGGCCCGAGCTGGCGGTGCAGAAGCTCACCGAGCTCGGCGTCGACCGAATCGTCCCCTTTGCCGCCGGGCGCTCCGTGGCCCGGTGGGAGGGCGACCGGGCCGAGCGGCACCTGGCGCGCCTGCGGCGCGTGGCCCGGGAGGCGGCCATGCAGTCGCGCCGCGCCCACCTTCCCACGGTGGCGGCGCTCACCGACTTCGCCGGAGCAGCAGCGCTGCCGGGCGCTGCGCTCGCCGACCGTGGCGGCCGCCCGCCGTCGCTGGCGCACCCGACGTTGCTGGTCGGCCCCGAGGGGGGCTGGACCTCGGACGAGCTGGCGGCCGGATTGCCGGTGGTGGGCCTGGGGCCGCAGGTGCTCCGGGCCGAGACCGCGGCGCTCGCCGCGGCCGCCCTACTGGCAGCGTTGCGAAGCAACCTTCTCTTCGGGCGCGGGACCGCATAGAGTGGTGGTTGGGCGCGGCAGGCGCCTCGCCGCCTTCAGTCCCACGATCGTGTCGTGCGACGGGTGGGTAGACCAGACCACCAGCGGCACGAGAGAAGGATGACCAGATGACCATCACCGAGGTCGAAGACGAGCGGGATCGCAGCTACGCGGGCAAGGTCGGCGGTCGCCTGCGGGCCATCCGCAAGCAGAAGCGCCTCTCCCTGCAGGAGGTCGAGGCCAGCTCCCAGCTCGAGTTCAAGGCATCGGTCCTCGGCGCCTACGAGCGTGGCGAGCGGGCCATCTCGGTGCCCCGCCTCCAGCGACTGGCGCAGTTCTACAACGTCCCCGTGGACCAGCTGCTGCCCCGCGACGGCTTCGCCTCCTCCGAGACCGTGATCGATCTCGACCGTGGAACGGTTTTGCCCGGCGCCGACGAGGCCGACGAGCCGCCGGCCACCATCGACCTCAACATCCTCGAGAGCATGGGCACCACCGAGTCCATCCTGCTGACCCGCTACCTCGGCATGATCCAGGTGCAGCGCGGTGACTTCAACGGCCGGGTCCTCACCGTCCGCCGCGACGACCTCCGGGCCATCGCCTGCCTGCTCGACACCGAACCCGGCAGCGTCCGGACCCGCCTCCTCGAGCTCGGTCTCCAGTTCCAGCAGCGGTAGCCTCGGCGGGTGGGAGCCCGCACCAGCCCGACCGCCGTCGCCGAGGGCCTCGGCGGGGCTGAGCACGGCGTCTACCTGCACGTCCCGTTCTGCCTGAAGCGCTGCGACTACTGCGCCTTCGCCACCTGGGACGACCGGCAACACCTCCTCGACGCCTACGTCGACGGGCTCCGGCGTGAGGTGGTCGCCGCGGTCGCCGCCGGGCTCCCCGACGCCACCACCGTCTTCCTCGGGGGCGGAACGCCGTCGCTCCTGCGCCCCGACCAGCTCGCCGCTGTCCTCGACGCCGTCCCCCGCGCACCGGGCGCCGAGGTCACGATCGAGTGCAACCCCGACACCCTCGACGCCGAGAAGCTCGCCGGCTACCGCGCCGCCGGGGTCAACCGGATCTCCCTCGGCGTCCAGTCGATGGTGCCGTCGGTGCTGGCGGCGCTCGGCCGGACCCACGACCCGGCCAACGTCCAGCGGGCCGCTGCCGACATCGTCGCCGTGGGGTTCCCCACCTGGAACGTCGACCTCATCTACGGGGCGGTGGGGGAGCGGCGCAGCGACTGGCAACGGACCCTCGACGAGGTCCTCGACCTCGATCCGCCGCACGTCAGCGCCTACGGGCTGACCGTGGAGGCGGGCACCCCGCTGGCGGCCACCCCCGAGCGCCACCCCGACGACGACGACCAGGCCGACAAGTACCTGGCCACCGAGGCGACGCTCACCGCCGCGGGCCTGGCGAGCTACGAGGTCTCCAACTGGGCCCGTCCCGGCCACGAGTGTCGGCACAACCGCTGCTACTGGTCGCAGTCCGACTACCGGGGCTTCGGGTGCGCCGCCCACTCCCACGTCGCCGGCCGGCGCTGGTGGAACGTGCGCACCCCCGAGCGCTACCTGGCCCTGGTCGGCGGCGGCGAGCCGGTCGAGGCGGCGGGCGAGTCGCTGTCGCCCTCGGAGCGGCGGCTGGAGGCGCTCCAGCTGGCGCTGCGCACCCGCGAGGGCGTCCCCGCCGAGGCGCTGTCCGATGACGACCTCGACGTGCTCGGTGACCTGGTCGAGCGGCGCGGCGACCGCCTCTGCCTGACCCTGTCGGGACGCCTGCTGGCCAACGAGGTGGCGCTGCGACTCAGGGTTGCAGGTGGGTGATGCCGCCGTTGGCATCGACGACCTGAAGGACGTCACAGCCCTCCTCGACCCGTCGGGTCACGAGGCGCTCGGCACCGGGGACGATCCCGACCGCCCGCGCCCGGACCTCGTGAACGGCACCGACCGGCGGGTCGAAGGTCCACACCGTGGCGTCGGGCGGTCGAAGCAGCGCGGGGGTGCGGCGGCCGTCGCAGTTCCAGTCCCCGAGCACCACCACGTCGCCGTGCTCGCCGACGACCCACCGACCACCGTGGATCTCGAGGGTGTGCTCGTCGTCCGGCCCGTCGTCGGGAGGGGTCGGACGCACCGGGGTGGCGGCGGTGGCGGGGGTGGTGTGGTCGCGCCCCGGCGGCATGAGAGGCGCTGTCGTGGCCGACTCGTTGAGCGCAGGCGTCTCTCCCGCGGGGACGGAGGGGGCCATGGCCCCGCCCACGGCCAGCGTCAGTCCGACGAGCAGCGAAGCGGCGCCAGCCAAAGGCCGCAGTGCAAGATGCTGTGCCGTCATCCCCGTCGCCCGAGGTGGGCTGGTGGCGACCGCAGCGTCGAGGTGGTGTCCGTCCCCGGCTGAGGGCGGAGCGAGGAGGGCAGCCATGGCCTCCATCGAGGGCCGTCCCTCGGTGGTGGGCGCCTCGGCGCGGCGGGCCAGCGCGACCAGGTCGCCGGCACCAGGCCCGCCGGTCCGCACGACTCCGAGGAGGAGGGCGCCGAGGGCGGCGACATCGGCGGCCCGGCCGTCGGCGTCGCCGGCGTCGGCGCCGGACCAGCCGCAGACCACGGGCTCGCCGTCGGCGTCGAGGAGGACGTGGTCGGGCGTGAGGCGGCGGTGGACCACGCCCTCGGCGTGGGCGCGTGCCAGCGCCGTCGCCACCACGTGACCCACGTGCGTGGCCTCGCTCGCCGCAAGGGCGCCCCGGCGGTCGGCGAGCGTCCCGCCCCCGACGAGCGCCGTCCGCAACACCACCCCAGTGGGTCGCTCGATCAGGCCGAGGACGGTGACCACCCCGGGTCCGGCGAGGCGGGTCAGCAGCTCGCCCTCGGCGCGCAGGCGCGGTGCCTCGTCGACGTTGGCGACACGCTCCACGACGAGGTGGCCGTCTCGCACGACGATCCGGTCCTCGGTGCTCACCACCCTCCCATTGTGGTGAGGAAAGACATGAGATGCAATGAGAGTTCTCATCGCCTTGCCATAGAGTCGGGCCCGTGGATGACCCAGAGCTCATCGAGCTCCTCGACGAGGAGCACGCCGCCGACCGCGGGGCGGCTCGAGACCGTGAGCGGGCGCTGCGCCACGTCGCCGAGGACGGCGCGTCGCTCGGGGGTGCGCTCCTCGACCTCGCCGAGCAAGGGACCCCCGTCACCGTTCGGACCCGGTCCGGCCGGACCCACCACGGGAGCCTCGTCGGGGTCGGTGACGACTTCTGCGTGCTGCAAGCTGCCCGCGGCAGCCTCACCTACCTCGCCACTGACACCGTGACCACCGTCCGCCCGCAGCCGGGGGAGCGCCATCCGGTGGCCACCGGCGACCGGAAGGCACCGCGAGACCTCCGGCTGGTGGAGCTGCTGGCGAGCGCCCTCGCCGAGCGTCCACGGCTGGCGCTGGTGCTCAGCGGGGGCGAGGTGGTCGCTGGTGAGCTGCGGGCGGTGGGAACCGACGTCGTGACCCTGCGCCTCGACGGGGACCCTCGGGCGCTCTGCTACGTGTCGGCCGGGAACATCGCCGAGGCAACCGTCGGCGGGTGAGCGCGCCGGAGCGTGGTGCGGTCAGCCGCGGGCAGGTCAGACCTCCGAGCCGGTGCTCTTGCGCTCGGGGTAGAGGTGCTCGAGGCTGCCGGGAGCGACGCGCGAGTGCTCGATGAAGGCGTCGACATCGTCCTTCTTCAGCCGGAAGACCCGCCCCATCTTGTAGGAAGGGAGCGAGCCCTCGTCCATGAAGCGGTACAGCGTCCGCGGCGTGATGCCCAGTCGCCTGGCCGCCTCCTGCGTGCTCATCCAGGTGATCTCTTCGTTCACGGCTCCAACGGTACCCGATCGGGCCCACTTCGTGGACTCTCATGTCCTTTCCGTGCGAGTGGTCCACATTCGTCCGGTCTGGACGAATCTGGACAATCTGCCGTTCTCGGGAGGTAGCCTCCCCGACGGCGGAGAACGTGCCCGAGGTTCCCTCGTCGCTGAAGGACACCGAGATGTCAGACCTGGCCGATCTCGGCAGGCAACACGCCCCGCGTGGGGCACCATCGAACGGCTCCGGCGGTCCGTCGACCCGTCAGGTCAGGCGGCGGCGCGCCCTGCCCGGGAGCCGGGCAGTGGTCGGTGGCTTCCTCGTGGCAGCGAGCGCCGTCGGGGTGTTCGCGGCCTACACCGCGTCGAGCGCAGGTCCCGCCACTTCATACGTGGTGGTGGTCAACGACATCGTGGCCGGCCAGCGCCTGCAGGTGTCCGACCTTGCGCTCGTCGCCCTCGACCTCCCCCCGGCGCAGCAAGGGGTGTCCTTCGCCGACCTCGGCCTGCTCGTGGACGCCACCGCGCTGGGCCCGCTCAGCGCCGGTCAGCTGGTCCAGGTCAGCGACGTGGCCCGGCCGGCCGGGGGGGCCGACCGGGCTCAGATCTCCATCTCGGTCCGCGCGGGCAGCGCGCTCGGCGGCAGTCGCACCTACCTCGGCGCCGGCGAGCTCGTCGACGTGATCGTGACCTACACCACGGGCGGGAGCCCGGAGACGTTCACGGTCAGCCGGGGCGCGATCGTCGTCGACGTCCTCGCCGGTAGCGACGCCGTCGGCGGCTCCGGGGCCGTGACCGTGGTCCTCGCCGTACCACCCGACGAGCTCGAGGCGGTGGCACAGGCAGCCGCCGCGGGCGACGTCACCTTGGCGCGCACCACGGGCTTGGCCGGTGGGTCCGCTCCGCCACCTGCCGATGCCGAGCGGACCACCAGCGATTCGCCGGCAGGGGGCGCTTCGCCCGGGGAGGGCTAATGGCCGGCGAGCGCTATGTCGTCCTCGGTGTGGCCCGCCCGCGGGCTGAGTGGTTCCGCGCCGTGGGTCAGTGGGCCACCTCCGCCATCATCCCCGCAGAGTTCCTGAAGTGCGTCTCCGGCGAGGAGCTTCGTGCTCGCCTTGCGGCCGGACGTGCGTACTCGGCGGTGCTCGTCGACGGCACCATGCCGGCGGTCGACCGTGACCTCGTGGAGACGGCGCGAGACGCGGGCTGCGTCGTCTTCGTCGTCGACGACGGTCGTGCGGGGCGTGACTGGGCGGGGCTCGGCGCGACCGCCGTGCTGCCCCCGTCGTTCACCCGGGAGGCGCTCCTCGACGCTCTCGCCACCCACGCCGCCCTGGTGAGCCGAGGCGCCGTCGTCCCCTCCGATGGCCACCACGGGGGCACCGATCTGCCGTCGTGGAGGGGGAACGTCGTCGTCGTGTGTGGCGCGGGAGGGACCGGGGCCTCCACCGTCGCCGCCGCCCTCGCTCAGGGCCTGGGCCACGATGACCGATCCGGCGGCGACATCGTCCTCGCCGACATGGCGCTCCAGGCCGAGCAGGCCATGCTCCACGACGTCCGCGACGTCGTCCCCGGCATCCAGGAGCTCGTCGAGGTCCACCGTTCCCGCCGGCCGAGCCCCGACGAGGTCCGGCACCTGACCTTCTCGATCGTCGAGCGTCGGTACCACCTCCTCCTGGGCCTGCGTCGGGCCCGCTACTGGGCCACGCTCCGACCTCGATCGCTCGAAGCCGCCTTCGAGTCGCTGCGTCGCACCTTCGCCACGGTGGTCTGCGATGTCGCTGCCGACGTGGAGGGGGAGGACGGCGGCGGCTCGGCGGATGTCGAGGAGCGCAACCTGCTGGCCCGAACTGCCGTGGGCGCTGCCGATGTCGTCTTCGTCGTCGGCCGGCCCGGGGTCAAGGGAACGCACTCGCTCGTTCGGGTGATGTCCGACCTCGTCGCGGTCGGTGTCCCAGCCGGCCGTCTGGTCCCGGTCTACAACCTCGCACCGCGTCAACCCCGTGCCCGGGCCGAGCTCTCCGCCACCCTCGCCGAGCTGGCTGTGCCTGCCATGGGTGGCGGGCACAGCTCCCCGCCGATCTTCCTGCCGTCGCGGAAGGTGGAGGAGGCCTTGCGTGACGCGGTCGGCATCCCGGCACCGCTGCCGGGGCTCCTCGCCGGCGCCTTCCATGCCACGCTCGAGCGGGTCGGACCCGCCACCACCGTCGCGCCGGTCGAGCCTGAGCTGGTCACGCCGGGGTCCCTCGGTGCGGTCTGGGGCGAGGAGGCGGGCTGATGGTGGCGCCGCTCACCTCGCCGCTCGCCGAGATCGAGCTCGCCGTGCAGGCTCGCGCCAAGGACCTCACGCTCGACGTTCGCGGCGATGAGGGCAGCGCGAGCCTCCGGCGCCTCGTCGACGACGAGGTGACGGCGTGGACCTCCGAGTACAAGCGCGGCCTGCGCCCCTACGACCTCGCCAACCCCGAGCTGGTCGCCGACCGCGCCTACCGCAACCTGGCGGGCTACGGCCCGCTCCAGCCCCTCCTCGACGACGACGACGTCTGGGAGATCATGATCAACGCTCCTGACCAGATCTTCGTGAAGCGTCACCTGGGCGTCACCGGGTACCACGACGAGGTCTTCCATGACGACGCCCACGTCATCCGGACCCTCACGAAGATCCTCGACGACGCGTCGGGCTCGCATCGCAAGCTCGACCCGGCCGAGGGCCTGCAAGACGCGCAGCTCGACAACGGCTCCCGGCTCCACATCGTCCACGGCGACGTCGGTCGGGACGGCCACATCCTGGTCAACATCCGCAAGTTCACCGGGGTGGCGTTCCGCTCGCTCGATGACCTCGTGGGCCGCGACATGCTCGACCCGGCGGCGGCGGAGTTCCTCCGTTCCGCCGTCCGTGCCCGTCAGTCGATCATCTTCGCCGGTGCCCCCGGCTCGGGGAAGACGACGATGCTCTCTTGTTGCGCCGCCGAGCTCGATCCCTCGCTCAGGGTCGTCGTCGCCGAGGAGGTCTTCGAGGCCGACGTGCCGCTGCCGAACGTGGCCTCGATGCAGACTCGGCCGGCTCGAGCCGACCGGGGTGAGATCGACCTCCGCCGCCTCGTGGCCGGGTTCCTGCGGATGGCGCCTGACGTGGCGATCGTGGGGGAGGTCCGCGATCGCGAGGCGCTCCCGCTGCTGCTCACGCTCTCGTCGGGCGTGAAGGGCTTCACGACCATCCACGCTGGCTCGGCCCGCCAGGCGCTCACTCGCCTCCGGTTCGTCGCCCAGCTGGCGGACACGTCGTCGGAGCTCCCCATGGCGGCCCTCAACAGCCTGGTCTCGGAGGCGGTCGATGTGGTCGTTCACTGCGCGCGGGTCCGTGGACGCCCACGGGTGACCGAGATCGTGACCGTCGAGGACCTGAAGACCGGGCACGACTCCACCAGCTTCACCATCACCGAGGTCTTCTCCCGCCCGCGCTTCGACGCCCCACTCAGCTGGACGGGCAACCTGCCGGTGCGCTGCCAGCGCGCCTTCGAGGAGTCCGGCATCGACCTTCGCGCCCTTCTCGATGCCGCAGCGCGACCAGTGCTCACCGAACCGGTCGGGGGGATGGCGTGACCGCGGTCGCCCTCTCCCTCGCTGCGGCCTACGGGGTGCACCTCCTGTACACGGCGGTCGCGCTTCGCTGGACGGGGGTGGCGCCCGGCCCCACCGCCGTGGTCTCGGGCCGCTCGGCGGCGGACCGCCTCACCGACTGGCTGGTCCAGGCCGGCCTCGACGACACCCGACCGCGGGAGCTCGCCGGTGTGGTTGGGGTGCTGTTCCTGGTGGGCGCAGTCGCCACGTGGGCGCTCTTCGGGGGGATCCTCCCCCCGCTCGCCGGGGGCACCTTCGCAGCCACGTTCCCGATCGCCGCGGCGAAGTCTCGTCGGGACCGCCACCGGGCCGAGGCTCGCGACGCATGGCCGCGGATGATCGAGGAGACCCGGATCAAGGCCATCACCCTCGGTCGCTCGATCCCTCAGGCGATCTTCGAGGTGGGCATGGGAGCCCCGTCCGACATGCGGCCCGCCTTCGATGCTGCTCGGCGAGAGTGGCTCATCTCGACCGACTTCGAGCGGACGGTCACGGTGCTGAAGTCGCGTCTGGCCGATGCCACCGCTGACACCGTCTGCGAGACGCTCCTCGTCGCCCACGAGATCGGTGGCAACGATGTCAACCGCTGCCTCACCGCCCTGATCGATGACCGGATCATGGACGTGCAGGGCCGCAAGGACGCCCGCTCGCGCCAGGCTGGTGCCCGCTTCACCCGTCGCTTCGTGATCCTCGTCCCCCTCGGCATGGCCTTCGTCGGACTCAGCATCGGTTCGGGGCGAGCGGCCTACGAGACCCCCGCTGGTCAGGTCATGGTGCTCGCCGGCCTGGCGCTCATGGCCGTGTGCTGGGCCTGGGCCGGCCAGATCATGCGCCTGCCGGACGAGCAGCGCGTGCTCTTCGACGAGGGGCTTGCGATCGCTCCCGCGGAGGCCAGGTGATGCGCGCCGCCATGGCAGGGGGACTCGTGACCTGGGTTGGGGTGACCCTCGTGCTCTCCGAGCTCCGGTGGTTCGCCCGTGTGCCGCTCACCGAGCGGCTTCGACCCTACGCACCCGGTGGCATGGGCCAGCCGGGCCGCGCCGGGGTGCTGTCGGTGGAGTCGTTCCGGGACGCCGTCGGTCCGGTCTCGCGGGCAGTCGGGGAGCGCCTCGCCCGACTGGTGGGCGTGAGCGAGGACCTCGAGGTGCGCCTCACCCGGATCCACGCCCCGCTCGACATCACCTCGTTCCGGATCCGTCAGGTCGGCTACAGCGTGGCAGGCTTCGGCGTCGCTGCCCTCGTGACCCTGGCCGTCCAGCCCCCTGTGGCCATCGGTCTCCTCGTCGTGCTGGTCGGTCCCGCGCTCGCGTTCCTGCTCCAGGAACAGCAGGTGGCGTCGGCGTCGCAGCGGTGGCAGCGGCGCCTCTTCCTCGAGCTCCCCGTGGTCGCCGAACAGCTGGCCCTGCTCCTCTCCGCCGGGTACTCGCTCACCGCGGCGCTCAACCGGCTGGCCGTCCGCAGCTCGGGTGCCTGCGGAGCCGACCTCGCGCGGGTGTGCCTGCGCATTCGCCAGGGGCTCTCGGAGGCCGAGGCCCTCCGGGAGTGGGCGGCGGTGGCCGACGTCGAGGCGCTCGACCGCCTCGTGCCCATCCTCGCCCTCAACCGCGAGACGAGCGACCTCGGGCGGCTGATCTCCGAGGAGGCCCGCGCCATCCGCCGTGACGTGCAGCGCGAGCTGGTCGAGATGACCGAGCGGCGCAACGAGCAGGTCTGGATCCCCGTCACCGTGGCCACCCTCGTCCCGGGAGTGATCTTCCTCGCCATCCCCTTCATCGAAGCCCTGCGGCTGTTCGGCCGCTGAGCCACCACGAACCACCCGACCGAACCCACCCGACCGAACCACGCACACCACAGGAGCACAGCACATGTCCATCGCACTGCAGGCCTGGGTCGCCCTCCGATCCCTCACCGTCGTCGCCCGGCACCGTCTCGAGGAGGAGGTTGGCGAGGGTGTCATCTCGACGGCGATCGCCGTGTTGATCATGGCGCTGATCGGCGCCCTCATGTGGGGGGCCTTCCAGCTGATCTTCAACGACGCCGCCGACCGAGCTGGTGGTGCGGTCCGCGAGATCAGCTGACGACGGGGAGGTCGGGGCAGGGCTGATCGGCACCGTCTTCGGCGTCGCCGCCTTCCTGGTCCTCCTCCTCTTCGCCGTCCAGCTGGTGCTCAACCTCTATGCCACGACCGTCGTCACGGCGGTCAGCTTCGACGCCGCCCGCATCGTGGCGGGTGCCGACGCGGGTGCAGCAGGCCGGGTCGAGAGCGAGGCGACAGCGGAGTCCTTCGCCCGCGGTCTCCTGGGCAGGTACGAGGAGGCGGGGCGGCTGGACATGACCTGGGACTACGACTCCGACGTCGTGCGCCTGCGCGTGCAGGCCACCCACCCCACGCGCCTGCTGCCCGACGTGGTCTTCCCGTTCCAGCGCGTCGACCGCACGATCACGGTGCGCCTGGAGGACTTCAGGTGAGCGGCGTGCGGCTCCGCGCCCTCGACGAGCGAGGCGTGGTCGGCGGCGTCGAGGTGCTGCCGTTCGGCATCCTCGTCTTCGTCGTCGGCACCCTCCTCCTCGTCAACGCCTGGGGGGTGATCGACGGCAAGCTGGCCGCCACGGCGGCGGCTCGCGAGGCTGCCCGTGCCTACGTGGAGTCGTCCGGGCCGGGCCACGCCGAGGCCTTGGGGAGCGCCCGGGCGGCGGCAATCGCCACCTTCGCCGGCCACAGGGTCAACGTCGACGCCATGGAGGTCCTCGCCGTCGAGGGCACCGACTTCTTCCGCTGCGCCACGGCAACCTTCGAGGTGCGCTACCGGGTGCCGACCATCCGCCTCCCGTGGGTGGGGGGTCTCGGCGGCAGCGCCTTCGATGTCAGCGCGCGCCACCACGAGGTGGTCGACCCTTATCGGGACGGTGTCCCGTTCGGCGCACCCGACGCCCTCCAACCGTGCTGAGGGGGCGGCGGCGTCCGGACGGCTCGGAGCGGGGCAGCGTCATGATGCTGATGCCGGCAGCGGTGCTGATCTTCATCGTCCTCGGATCGATCTGCGTGGACTTCGCGGTCGTCTTCCTTGCCCAGCGCGAGCTCTCCAACGCGGCGGCGGCTGCTGCCAACGATGCGGCCACCCGGGCGCTCGACCTCGACGCGTTCTACGAGCACGGCACCATCACCCTCGTGGCGTCCGAGGCCCAGCGCGTCGCCGGCATCTCGGTCGCGTCCAAGGCGCTGGACCATCTCAGCGTCGCCCCGCCGTCCGTGAGCGTCGGTGCGGACGGTGAGGTGACGGTGCGGCTCACCGCCGAGGTCGACTACATCTTCGCCCGCGCCATCCCCGGCGGTCCCAAGCGGACGTCGGTGTCGGCGACCGCGGTCGCCACGGCGCGGACCGGGTAGTGCCAGACGGCGGGTGCCCAGGCGCCGCCTTTGTGACGTGAAAAGACATGAGATAGATCGAGGTTGTGCAGAGCCCACCCGATTTGGGACAATGGCGTCCGTGACGCAGCGCGACGCCCGCACCCGACGCCCGGCCCGGGCCGGTACCGTCGACCCGCCCTGGCGCCGGGTTGCCCTGCTCACCGGGTGGGTGGCGGCACTGGTGGCCGTGGCCCTCGGCGTGGGCGCCCTGGGCTCCGGAGCCCTCGCCGCGCCCGACCTCACCAGCCCCAGCACGTGGTCGACCTGGGCCGCCGAGCGGACCCCGGTGGAGGCGGCGTTCGCCGTCCTGCGGCTCGTCGTGGTCGCGCTGGCGTGGTACCTGCTCGTCGTCACCCTCCTTGCGGTCGTCGCCCGTGCCGGCCGGGCGGGGCGCCTGGTCACCGTGGTCGACGTGGTGACCCTGCCGCTGGTCCGGCCGATGGTGCACGGCGCCGTCGGTCTCGGCCTCGTCGGAGCCACGGTGGCGGGCGTGGGGGCAGGTCAGGTCTCGACGGGTGCGCTGGTCACCCACACGACGGCCGACGCCCGGCTGGCATCGGCGCTCGGTGATCCGGTGCCGGGAGGCGACGTCCTTCGGGAGCTGCCGCCGCACGAGGGCGATGGCGTGCCGGTGATGCACCGGCTGCCCGACGACGACGCGGCACCGCCGTCGACGACGGCAGCGCCCGAGTGGGAGGTCGGCCCCGGTGACCATCTCTGGTCGGTCGCCGCGCGGCTCCTCGAGGAGTCCTGGGGACGGTCCGTCACCGAGGACGAGGTTGCGCCGTACTGGCGGACGGTCGTCGAGGCCAACGCCGACCGCCTCGTCGAGCCGTCCAACGCGGATCTCATCTTCCCGGGCCAGATCCTCACCGTCCCCACACCACCGCCTCCACCGACAGGGTGAACGACCCCGCCGAGGCACCGGCACCCGCGCCCGGCCGCACCGCTACCGTCGCGGCCATGAGCGAGCCCCAGGGAAGCGACGCCCCCGACCGGAGCGACTGCCTGTTCTGCCGCATCGTCGACGAGGCGCTGCCGGCCGACATCGTGCGCACGTCCGAGCGCACCGTGGCCTTCCGCGACCTCAACCCCACCGCGCCGACCCACGTGCTCGTGGTGCCGCGCCAGCACGTGGCCCACGCCGGCGAGGTGGGAGCCGAGCACGCCGAGCTCGTCGCCGAGCTGCTCACCACCGCCCGCCAGGTCGCCGAGGACGACGGCATCGATGCCTCCGGCTACCGGCTGGTGCTCAACGTGGGCGACGACTCCGGCAACACCGTGCCCCACCTCCACCTCCACGTCATCGGCGGCCGTCGGCTGGGCTGGCCTCCCGGGTAGGATCATCCCGACCGTGCCTGCCACCGACGTCAAGATCCTCGTCCCCGGGAACCACCTCATGGTGGGCCTCCTCGGCCAGCGCGACGAGCTGCTGCGCCTCATCGAGGAGGCGTTCGGCGGCGTGGAGATCCACGTCCGGGGCAACGAGATCAGCATCGTGGGCGCCGAGTCGGAGCGCGTGGGCCGGCTCTTCGAGGAGATGGTGCTGCTCTTGGAGCAGGGCCAGGTCCTCGACGTGATGAACGTGGGGCGCACCATCGAGATGGTCAAGGCCGACGAGCGGCCTTCGGAGGTGCTCACCGACCAGGTGCTGCGGGGCGCCAAGGGCCGCAGCGTCCACCCCAAGACCAGCGGGCAGAAGCGCTACGTCGATGCCATCCGCGACAACGTCGTGACGTTCGGCATCGGCCCGGCGGGCACGGGCAAGAGCTGGCTGGCGGTGGCGATGGCGGTCCAGGCCCTCCAGGCCAAGCAGGTCAACCGCATCATCCTGACCCGCCCGGCGGTGGAGGCCGGCGAGCGGCTCGGGTTCCTTCCGGGCGACCTCATGGCCAAGGTCGACCCCTACCTCCGGCCGCTCTTCGACGCCCTCTTCGACATGGTCGAGCCCGAGGGAGCCCAACGCCTGCTCGACCGGGGGACGGTGGAGGTGGCGCCCCTGGCCTTCATGCGGGGGCGCACCCTCAACGACAGCTTCATCATCCTCGACGAGGCCCAGAACACGACGCCCGAGCAGATGAAGATGTTCCTCACTCGCATCGGCTTCGGGTCACGGGCGGTCATCACCGGCGACGTCACCCAGGTCGACGTCCCCTCGGCCCGGTCGGGCCTCCTCGGCCTCGAGTCGATCCTCAGCGGGATCGACGGGCTGGCCTTCGTGCGCCTCACCCAGCACGATGTGGTCCGTCACCGCATCGTCCAGGACATCGTCACCGCATACGAGCGCAACGCCCCCGAGGAGTCGCCCACGTGACGGGTCGGTCGAGCGTGATGGCGTCGCCGTGGGTGCCCCGGTGAGCGGCCCCGACGGCCCACGACGCCGGCGGCGCCCAGGCCCGCCCGAGGGGGAGGTCACGGTGTTCGTCGCCGACGAGCAGGCGGCCGCGGAGGTCGACGTGACTGCTCTCGCGCGCCTCACCGAGAAGGTGTTGGACGCAGAGGGGGTCCGCGGAGCCTGCGAGCTGTCGCTCTACTTCGTCGAGGAGGACGTCATCGCCGATGCCAACGAGCGGTTCCTCGGCGGGCGCGGGCCCACCGACGTGCTCGCCTTCCCGATCGACGACGAGACGCTCGATGTGGGCCGCTCGCCCGACGCCGGGTCGAGCGGTCCCGACCGACCCCTGGTCGACCTCGGTGAGGTGCCGGTCCTCCTCGGCGACCTTCTCGTGTGCCCTGCCGTGGCCGCCCGGAACGCCTCCGAGCACGGGCGCCCGCTGCCCGACGAGCTGGCGCTGCTCGTCGTCCACGGGATCCTCCACGTCCTCGGCATGGACCACACCGAGGCCAAGGGGGCGGCGGCCATGGGCGGACGCCAGCGTGACCTGCTCGCGCGCTTCCACCCAAGCACCGGCGAGCCCCCACCCGACCCGGAACCCGCCCGATGACGAGCCTCGAGGTCCTCGCCGTCGTCACCATGGTGGTGCTGGTGGGCTCGGCCGCCTTCTTGGCGATGGCCGAGACCAGCCTCACCCACCTGCCGCGCGCCAAGGCCCTCGCGCTCGAGGAAGAGGGACGCCGCGGCGCGGCGTCGTTGCTGCGCCTCCTCGACGACCGCCAGCGGATGCTCAACCCGGTGCTGCTCCTGGTGCTGGTCTGCCACCTCACTGCTGCCACCATCGGCGGCCTGCTGGCGGTCTCGTACTTCGGCCCGCTCGGCATCGCCCTGGCCACCGTCGTCGAGGTCATCGTGATCTTCGTGCTCGCCGAGGCGGCGCCCAAGACCTACGCCCTCCAGCACACCGAGCGCGCCGCCCTCCTCGTGGCGCCGGTGGTGAGCGTGCTGGCCGGCTTCCTGCCGGTGCGCGTCGCCACGAGCGGCCTGATCGGCATGGCCAACGTGGTCCTCCCCGGAAAGGGACGGCGCGCCGGTCCGGTGGTCTCGGAGGAGGAGCTGTTGGCCTTGGCCGACCAGGCGGTGGAGGCCGACGTGTTGGAGGTGGAGGAGCGGGCGCTCATCCGCTCGATCATCGACTTCGGCGATACCGTCGCTCGGGAGGTGATGGTGCCCCGTCCGGACATGGTGTCGGTGCCCGCCGGGACGACGGTGGCGCAGGCCATGGAGACGGTGATCGCCAACGGCTACAGCCGCATCCCCGCCTACGACGATGACGGTGGCGTCGACGACATCGCCGGGATCATCTATGCCAAGGACCTCATGCGCGCCGCCCGCGAGGGTCAATCCTCGGCGACGGTGGCCACGTTGCTGCGCCGCGCCGCCTTCGTGCCCGAGACCAAGCGGGTCGCCGAGCTCATGCGGGAGATGCAGGCCGAGAAGTTCCACATCGCCATCGTCATCGACGAGTACGGCGGGACCGCCGGCCTGGTCACGCTGGAGGACCTCATCGAGGAGCTGGTGGGGGAGATCGTCGACGAGTTTGACGTGGAGGACGCCCTCGTCGAGCCGCTGTCCGACGGCGACGTGCGCGTCAACGCTCGCATGCCGCTCGACGAGCTGAACGACCTGCTCAACCTGGACCTGCCGGAGGGTGACTGGGACACGCTCGGCGGCCTGGTGTTCAACCTCCTCGGCCACGTGCCGGTGGAGGGCGAGGCCGTCCAGGTCGACGGCCATCGCCTGCGCGCCGAACGGGTGCAAGGGCGCCGGATCGGGCGGGTCCGCATCACCCGAGCGCCGGAGGTCCCCCCCGGCGAGGGCCACCGGAGCGACGCCGACACAAGATCCCGCTGATGCGCTCGGGCTTCGTGACCCTCGTGGGCCGCCCCAACGTGGGCAAGTCGACGCTGCTCAATCGGATCCTCGGGCGCAAGGTGAGCATCGTCTCCGACAAGCCCCAGACCACCCGGACCCAGGTCCGCGGTGTGCTCAACCGACCCGACGCCCAGGTGGTCTTCGTCGACACGCCCGGCATCCACAAGCCGCGCAGCGCCATGGGGAGCCGGCTCAACGACACCGCGACGGGCTCCATCAGCGGGGTCGACATCGTGTGCCTCGTGGTCGACGCCACGGCGCCCATCGGCCGGGGCGACCGCTTCGTGGCGGCCCGGGTGCCTGCCGACGCCGTGATCGTGGTCAACAAGGTCGATGCCGCCCGACCGGAGGAGGTGCTGGCGCAGCTGGCCACCGCTGGCGAGCTCGACCGCTCGGCCTACTTCCCCGTCTCGGCCAAGACCGGGGCAGGGGTCGACGAGCTCGTCGAGCACCTTGTCGCCCGGCTGCCCGAGGGCCCGAAGTACTACCCCGACGACATGGTCACCGACGTTCCCGAGGCGTTCTGGATCGCCGAGCTCGTGCGTGAGCAGCTGCTCGCCGTGACCCGCGAGGAGGTGCCCCACTCCATCGCGACGAGGGTCACGGAGTGGGAGTGGCCCCGGGTGCGATGCGAGATCCTCGTCGAGCGCGACTCTCAGAAGGGCATCGTGATCGGTAAGAAGGGGGCGGTGCTCAAGGCGGTGGGGACGGCGGTGCGTCGCCAGGTCGACCCCGACATGTACCTGGAGCTGGCGGTGAAGGTCGACAAGGACTGGCAACGCCGCCCCAAGGCGCTGGAGCGCCTCGGCTACTGACCAGGTGCGCGCCGATCCGCTGCTGACGACGTCGTCAGCGAAGGTTCGCGGGTGGCGCTACGCTGCCGCGCACCGACCGGCCAGGGGACCGGCGCTGATGGGGGAGGGTCCGTGGCCGCTCAGGTCCCGCTGGTGGAGTACCTCGTGCTGGGCGACGACCCACACCTCGAGGCCAACGAGTGCACGTCGTGCCAGGCGCGGTTCTTCGACCGCCGCAACGCCTGTGCCTCGTGCAGCGGCACCGAGTTCAAGCGGGTGGACATCCCGACGGAAGGAGAGCTGCGGTCGTTCTCGATCGTGGCCTTCGCGGCACCGGGGGTGCCCGTGCCCTTCGTGGCGGGCATCGTCGACTGTGACGGCACCAGCGTGCGCGGCAACGTGATCAACACCGAGCCCGACCCCGAGCACGTGTCGCTCGGGATGAAGGTCCGCCTGGCCACCTACGTGGTCGGCACCGACGACGACGGCACCGAGGCCATCGGCTTCGGGTTCGAGCCGGCCTAGGTACGAGGGAGAGCGACGATGGCATCTGACGACATCTGGATCCTGGGGATCCGCATGACCAAGTTCGGCAAGCACCCGGACCTCGACACCGTCGACCTGGCGGCCGAGGCGGCGCTGGGGGCCCTCGCCGACGGCGGGGTCACCATGGCCGACATCGGCGTGGTGGCGGCCGGCAACCTCATGGGCGGGGCCGGTGGCATCGGCCAGCAGCTGCAGAAGCAGATCGGCCAGACGGGCGTGCCCGTCTACAACGTCCAGAACGCCTGCGCCACCGGTGCCACGGCGCTGCGCACGGCGATCATGGCCATCAAGGCCGGCGAGTGCGACATGGGCCTCGCCGTGGGCGTCGAGAAGCTGGCCGGCGCCGGCCTCCTCGGTGGCGGCGGTCGCCCGAAGGGCGACAAGGAGGTCTACGAGCCGCGGGGTCGCTACGGCGCCGTCGCCACCACCGACGGGCGCATCGGCACCGACACCATGCCCGGCGTCTTCGCCCAGGTGGGCATGGAGTACGGCCACCGCTACGGCGGCACCAGCTTCGAGCTCTTCGCCAAGATCAGCGAGAAGAACCACAGCCACTCCACGCTCAACCCGCTGGCCGCCTACACCAAGGCCATGAGCCTCGAGCAGATCATGGGCGACATGATGATCGCCTACCCGAACACCCGCCCGATGTGCTCGGCCAACTGCGACGGCGCCGCCGCCGCGGTCGTGGTCTCGGGTGCCAAGCTCAAGACGCTCAGCCTCGAGCAGCAGCGGCGGGCGGTGAAGGTCTCGGCGTCGGTGCTCACCACCGACCCGTGGCAGGAGGCGTGCCAGGTGCTACCCGATGTCAACACCCTGACTCGCAACGCCGCCACCCAGGCCTACGAGCAGGCCGGGGTCGGCCCCGAGGACCTCGACCTGGTGGAGCTGCACGACTGCTTCGCCACCGCCGAGCTGGTCCACTATGACAACCTCATGCTCTGCGAGGAGGGTGGCGCCGTCGACTTCTTCGAGTCGGGTGCCCCCTGGCGCGACGGCGCCAAGCCGGTGAACGTCTCCGGCGGCCTCCAGTCGAAGGGCCACCCCATCTCGGCCACCGGCATCGCCAACATCTGGGAGGTCTGCCACCACCTCCGCGGTGAGGCCGGCGACCGTCAGATCGACGGCGCCACCGTGGGCCTGGCCCACGTCATCGGCCTCGGCTCGGCCTGCGGCGTCCACATCCTGGAGAAGTCGGCGGCCTAACGGGGCTCACGGGTCCTGCAACGGGGGGATCCCTTCCCGCCTCCGCAAGCTCCGGCGGGCCCCTTCCGTCGACGCCCCCCGCTCGCGGGCCGGAGAGCGGTCTCGGCCTACGGCCGAGGCCCCCCAATGGCGTGGCCATGCGGTTGCCCCGGTGCCCGAGGCGGTACGTTCGGGCGGTGGACGTCGACGGCATCGATCTGAGCAGCGTGCCGGCCCACGTGGCGTGCGTCATGGACGGCAACGGCCGGTGGGCCACCAAGCGGGGGCTGGCGCGCACCGAGGGCCACGCCGCCGGCGAGGAGGCGCTCTTCGACACCGTCGAGGGCGCGCTCGACCTCGGCCTGCGCTGGTTGACCGTCTACGCCTTCTCCACCGAGAACTGGAAGCGCCCCCTCGACGAGGTGCGCTACCTCATGGGGTTCAACGAGTCGATCCTCACCCGTCGTCGGGACGAGCTGAACGAACGGGGCGTGCGCATCCGATTCGCCGGCCGGCGCGACCGCCGGGTCCCCAGGCGGCTGCTGCGGCGGATGGACGAGGCCCTGGAGCTGACCCAGGACAACACCACGATGACGCTCACCATCGCCTTCAACTACGGCGGGCGGGCGGAGATCGTCGACGCCGTGCGCGCCCTGGTCGAGGCCGGGACCCCCGCGTCGAAGATCGACGAGAAGGCGATCCGCCGCCACCTCTACGACCCCGAGATGCCCGACCCCGACCTCATGGTCCGGACCTCCGGGGAGTATCGGATCTCCAACTTCTTGCTGTGGGAGCTCGCCTACAGCGAGCTGGTGTTCACCGAGGTGCTCTGGCCCGACTTCCGGCGCGAGCACCTCTTCGAGGCGGTGCGGGAGTTCCAGCGGCGCGAGCGGCGCTTCGGCGGGGTCGAGCGGTAGGACCGTGTCGAACCTCTACCGCGAGCGGGGGATCGTGCTGCGGACGATCAAGCTCGGTGAGGCCGACCGCATCATCACCTTCGTCACCGAGCACCACGGCAAGGTGCGGGCGGTCGCCAAGGGCGTGCGGAAGACCAAGAGCCGCTTCGGCGCCCGGCTCGAGCCCCTCGGGCACGTGTCGCTCCTGCTCTACAAGGGGCGCAACCTCGACATCGTGACCCAGGTGGAGGTGCTGGAGGGTTTCCGTGAGGTGCGGGAGGACCTCGACCGGCTGGGCCGGGCCATGGCGGTGCTCGAGGTGGTCGACCACGTCCTCCAGGAGGGGGAGGACGATCCCCGCCTCTACCAGATGGGCCTCGGTGCCCTGCGGTCCCTCGCGGCGCGAGACGTCCCCCTGCTGGTTCCCGCGTTCTTCTGGAAGCTGCTCGCCCAGCAGGGCGTCAGCCCGCTCCTCGACGCCTGCGCCGGCTGCGGTGACGACGTGGAGCTCGTGGCGTTCGACCTCGGTGAGGGTGGGGCGCTGTGCCGGGGGTGCCGGCGCGGGGCCCGCCTCACCCCCGGTGGACTGGCGCTGCTGCGCCGGATCCTCGGTGGCGACCTGGTCGGGGTGCTGGCCGAGCCGGCGTCGTCGGCAGGATTCGAGGTGGAGCACCTCGCCCGCCAGGCGCTGGAGCACCACCTGGAGCGCCGGCTCCGGGCCGTGGACCTGCTCGACCACGGGTAGCGATGGGCTCGGCGGAACCGCCTTCGGGGGGCGTCGGTGCCGCCGGTAGGGTCCACCCCATGGCAGAGCTCTTCGACCAGGTGGTCAACCTGTGCAAGCGGCGGGGGATCGTCTTCCCCTCGGCCGAGATCTACGGCGGCTTCCGCTCCGCCTACGACTACGGCCCGGTCGGCGTCCTCATGCTCCGCAACGTCAAGGACGCGTGGTGGCGCTCGATGGTGCAGCTGCGCTCCGACGTGGTCGGCCTCGACGCGGCGATCCTCTCGCCGCCGGCGATCTGGGAGGCCTCGGGCCACCTGAAGAACTTCACCGACCCGCTCGTCGACTGCCGGCAGTGCAAGGAGCGCTTCCGCCTCGACAAGCTCGACGACCCCGGGACCTGCCCGAGCTGCAAGGCCAAGGACAGCTTCACCGAGGCCCGCCAGTTCAACTTGATGTTCAAGACCTTCGCCGGGCCCGTCGAGGGATCGGGCGCCGAGGTCTACCTGCGTCCCGAGACAGCCCAGGGGATGTTCACCCAGTTCAAGAACGTGCTCGACACGTCCCGCAAGCGGCCGCCCTTCGGCATCGCTCAGGTCGGGAAGTCGTTCCGCAACGAGATCACGCCCGGCAACTTCGTCTTCCGCACTCGCGAGTTCGAGCAGATGGAGATGGAGTTCTTCGTGCCGCCGGCGGAGGCGGAGGAGTGGTACGGCTACTGGTGCGAGCAGCGCCTCGCCTGGTACACCGACCACGGCATCCCCGCCGAGCAGCTGCGACTGCGGCCGCACGACCCGCACGAGCTGAGCCACTACTCGTCGGCGACGTCCGATGTCGAGTTCCTCTTCCCGTGGGGCTGGGACGAGCTCGAGGGCATCGCCAACCGCGGCGACTACGACCTCACCCAGCACGCCAACGCCTCTGGCGAGAAGCTCGAGTACTTCGACCAGGCCACGGGGGAGCGTTACGTCCCCCACGTCATCGAACCCGCCGCTGGTGCCACCCGGACGCTCATGGCCTTCCTGATGGCCGCCTACGACACCGACGAGATCAACGGCGAGGAGCGCACCGTCCTGCGCCTCCACCACCGCCTGGCGCCCTACAAGGTCGCCGTGCTGCCGCTCTCCAAGAAGGAGACCCTGACGCCCCTCGCCCGGGAGGTGCTGGGGCTGCTGCAACCTTGGTTCATGTGCGACTACGACGAGACCCAGGCCATCGGTCGTCGCTACCGGCGTCAGGACGAGATCGGGACGCCCTACTGCGTGACGGTCGACTTCGACAGCCTCGAGGACCGGGCCGTGACCATCCGCGACCGCGACACCCTCGAGCAGGTGCGGGTGCCGATCGACGGGGTGGTCGAGGAGCTGCGCGGGCGCCTCGCCTGACCTCTGCTCCCGTCGCCTCCCGAGCGCCTCCCGGCCGGTCGGTACCATCCCGAACGTGACCTACGTCTACGGCTTCGACCACGCCCACGAGGGCGCCCCCATGGCGCTCAAGGAGCTCCTCGGCGGCAAGGGCGCCAACCTGGCGGAGATGACGAGCGTGCTGGACCTGCCCGTCCCGCCTGGGTTCACCATCACCACCGAGGCATGTCGGACGCACCTCGCGTCGGGGTGGCCGGAGGGTCTCGACGAGGAGGTGGCGCGCCACCTGGCGCGCCTCGAGGAGGCCATGGGGAAGGGCCTCGGCGACGGCGACGACCCCCTCCTCGTGAGCGTGCGTTCGGGGGCGGCATCGTCGATGCCCGGGATGATGGACACCGTGCTCAACCTCGGCCTGAACGATCAGTCGGTCCGGGGGCTGGCGGCGCGCACCGACGACGAGCGGTTCGCCATGGACTCCTACCGGCGCTTCATCGCCATGTTCGCCACCATCGTGCTCGGCATGGACCGGAGCGTCTTCGACCGGACCTTTGAGGGGGCCCGCGACCTGGCCGGGGTGTCCACCGACGCCGAGGTGCCGCCCGACGTGCTCAACCTGGTGGTGGGGCGGTTCAAGTCGCTTGTGGTGGAGGCCACCGGGTCGCCGTTCCCGGAGGACCCCCAACAGCAGCTGCGGCTGGCCATCGCCTCGGTGTTCGACTCGTGGAACACCCCTCGCGCCGTCGCCTACCGGAACCGGGAGCACCTGCCCCACGACCTCGGCACGGCGGTGAACGTCCAGGCCATGGTCTTCGGAAACCGCGGCATGGACTCCGGCACGGGCGTCGGCTTCACCCGCGATCCCAACACCGGAGCCCAGGGTGCCTACGGCGACTTCCTCCTCAGCGCCCAGGGGGAGGATGTGGTGGCAGGCATCCGGGCCACCGAGCCGCTCGCCGCCCTCGGCGAGCACTTCCCTGCGATCTACGAGCGGCTGCTCCAGATCTTCGAGACCCTCGAGCACCACTACCGCGACATGTGCGACACCGAGTTCACCATCGAGTCGGGCAAGCTCTGGATGCTGCAGACGCGCGTGGGGAAGCGGACGGGCATGGCGGCCCTCAAGATGGCGGTCGACATGGTTGACGACGACGTCATCCGCCTCACGCGTGCCGAGGCGGTCCAGCGGATCACCGCCGACCACCTCGACTCCGTGCTCCACCCCCAGTTCGAGGCCGGCGACGTTCACACTGCCCTCACCACCGGGTTGGCTGCTTCGCCCGGCGCGGCGGTGGGCCAGGCCTACTTCACCGCCGACGAGGCGGCCGACGCCGCCCACCGTGGGGAGGTGGTCATCCTCGTCCGCAACGAGACCTCACCGGAGGACGTGCACGGCATCGCCGTGGCAGCCGGCGTGCTCACCGCCCGGGGCGGGCTGGTGAGCCACGCCGCGGTGGTGGCGCGGGGGTGGGGCAAGCCGGCGGTGTGCGGCGCCGAGGCCATCAAGATCGACGGAGCGTCGTTCACGGTCGAGGACAAGACGGTTTGCCAGGGCGACGTCATCTCGATCGACGGCACCACCGGGGAGGTCGTGCTCGGCGCCGTGGGGCTCACCACCAGCACCAGCCCGCCCGAGCTCGACCTCGTCCTCGGCTGGGCCGACGAGCTGCGGGGGACGACGGTCGCGGTGCGGGCCAACGCCGACACCGCCGCCGACGCCGAGGCGGCCCGGGGGTTCGGGGCCGAGGGCATCGGGCTGTGCCGCACCGAGCACATGTTCCTCGCCGAGGACCGGCTGCCGATCGTGCGCCGGATGATCCTGGCCGATGGCGACGAGGCGGAGGCGGAGGCCTTCGAGGAGCTGCGCGCCGCCCAGCGAGCCGACTTCACCGGCATCCTCGAGGCCATGGACGGCCTGCCCGTCACCGTTCGCCTACTCGACCCGCCGCTGCACGAGTTCCTCCCCGGCATCGAGGAGCTGGCGGTGAAGGAGGCCCGGATCGGGCTCGACGACGAGGAGACGCGGCTCCTCGCCGCCGCCCGCACGTGGCACGAGGTCAACCCGATGCTCGGCACCCGAGGCGTCCGGCTCGGGGTGGTCAAGCCCGGCCTTTACGCCATGCAGGTGCGCGCCCTGGTGGAGGCGGTGGC
Source organism: Acidimicrobiales bacterium (assembly GCA_035512495.1). Classification (NCBI taxonomy): domain Bacteria; kingdom Bacillati; phylum Actinomycetota; class Acidimicrobiia; order Acidimicrobiales; species Acidimicrobiales bacterium. The sequence goes on along the minus strand of DATKDW010000064.1, from coordinate 5,667 downwards.
CGACCGCGTGGCCGCTGGCGGTCGCCCCGTCGTCGAGGTGATGATCCCCCTCACGATCAGCCGGGAGGAGCTGGCCCTCGCCCGCGGCTGGGTGGAGGGCGCGATCCGCGACGCCGCCGGTGAGGGAGGGCCGAGCGGGGCACAGATCAGCATCGGGACGATGATCGAGGTGCCGCGCGCCGCCCTGCTGGCAGGGGAGCTGGCCGAGGAGGCCGACTTCTTCTCCTTCGGCACCAACGACCTCACCCAGATGACCCTCGGCTTCAGCCGTGACGACGTGGAGGCACGGATCATGGGCGCCTACCTCGAGGCCGGGCTGCTGGCCCGCAACCCGTTCGAAACCATCGACCGGAGCGGGGTGGGCGAGCTGGTGCGCATCGGGGTGGAGCGAGGTCGTGCCACCAAACCCGACCTCAAGGTTGGCGTTTGCGGCGAGCACGGTGGCGACCCCCTCTCCATCGGCCTCTTCGTCGCCGCCGGCCTCGACTACGTCTCGTGCTCACCCTTCCGGGTGCCCATCGCCCGGCTCGCGGCGGCCCAGGCGGTGCTGCGGGAGCGTGCGTCGGGCTGAGGGCCGCGCTCGAAGCGGGAGGCGGTGGAGCACTGGCGGGGTCACAACCGACCCCGCCGATCGACGGACGGTAGCGTCGAGTCGTGGCGATCGCCGACGACGACATCGAGAAGGTGCGCGCTGCCACCGACATCGTGGCCGTCATCTCCGAGCACGTCGCCCTCCGGCGGTCCGGTACCCGATGGGTGGGGCTGTGCCCGTTCCACGCTGAGAAGACCGGTTCGTTCTCCGTCAACGCCGAGATGGGGTTCTTCTACTGCTTCGGCTGCCAGGCCAAGGGCGACGCAATCACCTTTGTCCGGGAGGTCGCCCACCTCGACTTCGTGGGCGCCGTCGAGTCGCTGGCGGGCCGGGCAGGCATCCAGCTCACCTACGACAACGTCCAGGAGTCGGGCCGCCGCCGCCGCCGCTCGGTGCTCGTCGATGCCATGGGCAAGGCGGTGGAGTGGTACCACCAGCGCCTGCTGACCGCGCCTGACGCCGCCCACGCCCGCGGGTACCTGCGGTCCCGCGGCTACGACGGCGAGGTCGTCCGACAGTTCAAGCTGGGCTGGGCGCCCGAGGGCTGGGACGTGCTCTGCTCCTCGATCGGACTGCCCGCCGACGTGCTCCGCGACACCGGGCTGGGCTTCGTGAACAAGCGCAACCGCCTCCAGGACAGCTTCCGGGGCCGGGTGCTCTTCCCCATCCTCGACGCCCGGGGTGACGCCGTCGCCCTCGGCGGGAGGATCCTGCCCGGGGGCGAAGGGCCCAAGTACAAGAACTCGCCGGCCACCGAGATCTACGACAAGAGCGAGGTGCTCTACGGGCTGTCGTGGGCCAAGTCCGACGTGGTTGCCCACGACGAGGTGGTGGTCTGCGAGGGCTACACCGACGTCATCGGCTTCGCCACCTCTGGTGTCCCCCGGGCGGTGGCCACCTGTGGCACCGCCCTCACCGAGCGCCACGTCGCCGCCCTGCGGCGCTTCGCCCGGCGCATCGTCCTGGCCTTCGACGCTGACGCCGCCGGCCAGGGTGCCGCCGAGCGCTTCTACGAGTGGGAGCGGCGCTACGAGGCCGACGTGGCGGTGGCGCTGCTCCCGAGCGGAGCCGACCCCGGCGACCTGGCCCGCAGCGACCCCGCAGCCCTGGCACGGGCGGTGTCCGAGGCCCGGCCGTTCCTGGCCTTCCGCCTCGAGCGCCTGCTCGACGCTTCCGACCTCGGCACCGCCGAGGGACGCGCTCGCGCCGCGGAGCACGCCATGGAGATGATCGGTGAGCACCCGAGCGAGCTGGTCCGCGATCAGTACGTGATGCAGGTGGCCGACCGGTGCCGGCTCGACCCCGACCGCCTCCGCGCCGGCGTGGCCACCGCTCGCTCGCGCCCGGTCCGCGCCGCCGAAGGCGACGGCGAGACCCCCCGGGGTCGCCGGCAGCCCGCCGGTGGTGGGCGCCGACAGGAGTCGGCGTCGATGCTGGCGCTGCGCCTCGCCGTGCACCGCCCCGAAGAGGTGGCCGAGACCCTCCACGAGGCGCTCTTCTCCGACGAGCTCGAGCTCGCCGCCTACCGGGCCCTGGCCACGGCGTCGACGCTGCACGAGGCGGTGGCGACCGCCGACCCGGAGGCCGCCGAGCTCCTGCAGCGCCTCGCCGTCGAGGAGGCCGACGCCGACCCGGCCGACGTGGTGCGGCTGCTGCTGGTCGAGGCCGTGCGGCCGGTGGTCCGCGACCTCGAGTCGTCGGCCCGCTCCGACGGCGACCCGCTCGAGGCGTCGCAGCTCGTCGGCTGGCTCAAGCTGCGCACCGAGGAGCTGTGGGAGGAGCGCACCCGGCCGGCGGCGGCGCAGCAGTTGGTAGCGTTCCTGGCGGACCGGGCCCAGGAGGGGACGTGAACGCACAGACCTCCATCCCCTCGGCGAGCGAGGGGATCGACGAGCTGCAGCGACTTCTCGCCCTTGGCCGGATCCAGGGCACCGTCACGGTCGACGAGGTGCTGATCGCCCTGGGCTCCCCGGAGCCGACACCGGCGTTCATCCACGCCATCACCGAGCTGCTGGCCGGCCAGGGCATCGAGCTCGACCCGCAGGAGCCCTCGGCCGCCGAGGTCGTCGAAGACGATCACGCCCCGGCGCCGGTGGTCGAGCGCCCGGCCCCGAAAGGGGTCCGCCGGCGTCGGGCGGCAACGCTGCCGCCGGCCGAGACCGCTCGGTCGGGCGGCGCCAGCGATCCGGTGCGCCTGTACCTCAAGGAGATCGGCCGGGTGCCCTTGCTCACGGGACCCGAGGAGGTGGCGCTGGCCAAGCGCATCCTCGCCGGTGAGGTGGCGCGTCTCGCCATCGGTGCCCTCGGGCCCTCGGTCGCCGAGGAGGAGCGCTCCTCGCTCGTCCGCACCGTCACCGACGCCGAGGCTGCCCGGAAGGCCCTCATCCAGGCCAACCTCCGCCTGGTGGTGTCGATCGCCAAGCGCTACCAGGGGCGGGGGATGCTCTTCCTCGACCTCATCCAGGAGGGCAACCTGGGCCTGATGCGCGCCGTCGACAAGTTCGACCACGCCAAGGGCTTCAAGTTCTCCACCTACGCCACCTGGTGGATCCGCCAGGCCATCACCCGTGCCATCGCCGACCAGGCTCGCACCATCCGCATTCCGGTGCACATGGTCGAGACGATCAACAAGGTGGTGCGGGTGCAGCGGGAGATGCACCAGCAGCTCGAGCGGGAGCCAACCGTGGAGGAGCTGGCGGCCAAGGTCGACATGACCCCGGCCCGCGTGCGCGAGATCCACCGGTTCTCCCTCGACCCGCTCTCTCTCGACTCCCCGGTGGGGGACGAGGACGACACCAACCTGAGCGACTTCATCGAGGACCACGGCGCTGAGGCGCCGGCCGACGCCGCTGCTCGCAAGCTCCTCAACGAGGCGGTGCTGTGCGCCCTCGACGACCTGAGCGAGCGGGAGCGGCAGGTCGTGCGGCTCCGGTTCGGCTTGGAGGACGGCCAGGCCCGGACTCTCGAGGAGGTCGGCAAGGCGTTCGGCGTCACCCGCGAGCGGATCCGCCAGATCGAGTCGAAGACGCTCGCCAAGCTGCGCCACCCGCAGCACTCGGTGAAGCTGCGCGACTACCTCGACGGCGAGTGAGCCTGCAGCCCCCGGCTCAGCTCAGCCCGGAGGGCGATGGGTCAGGGGTGTCGGCGAAGCCGTTGCGCGAACCGGAGTCGCCGGGTTTGTGCTCCTCGACGAAGTCCTTGGCCCGCTCCCGGCCGAGGTCGACGACCGCCTTGGCCTTCTCGGTGGCGGTCTCGTAGGCGCCGCTGGACTTGGCCTTCTCGAGGGCGTTGTTGAGCTGGCGGTACCGTTCGTGGCCGGCCTTGGCACCGAAGTAGTAGCCGACGGCACCGCCGATGATGAATCCCAGTCTGAAGCGCATGTCTCCTGTGTAGCCGCGATCGGCACTGCTCAACCGAAGGATCACCCGGCAGGGCCCTTCCCGCGGTCCGAGAGAAGGCTGGTGCAGACGTCTTCGAGGCTCGCCAGCCAGTGCTCGTAGTAGCCCGTCGCCTCCGCGGGGTCGGCGGCGATGCGGGTCGCCAGCCGTTCCTGGAACGCCGTCCATGGGAGGTGGCCCGAGTCCCGCAGCCGCACGGCCAGGGCAAAGGCCCGCGCCTCCCACGGCGCCGCGAAGACGGGCTCGTCGCTCACGGTCGGCTGGCCCGGGCCACGCCGACCATGGCGTCGCGGGGGACGAGGGCGGCGAGTGCCTCCTCGTCGAGGTCCTCGGTGTCGTCAGGGCGCTCGGGGAGGACGAGGTAGCGGACCTCTGCGGTCGAGTCCCACACCCGGATCTCCACCGCCTCGGGGAGGTCGAGGCCCATCTCGGTGAGCACGACCCGGGGCTCCCGGACCACGCGGGAGCGGTAGGGGGCGCTCTTGTACCAGGTCGGCGGCAGCCCGAGGAGGGGCCAGGGGTAGCACGAGCAGAGGGTGCAGACCACGACGTTGTGCACCGTGGGGGTGTTCGCCCTGACCACGATCACCTCGCCCTGGGCGCCGCCGAGCCCCAGCTCGGCGCAGGCAGCGGTGCCGTCGGCCAGCAGGCGCTCGCGGAAGTCGGGGTCGCTCCACGCTCGCGCGACCACCTGTGCGCCGAGGTGGGGGCCGATGTCGTGCTCGTAGGCCTCGACGATGGCGTCGATGGCGTCGGTGGTGACGAGCCCCCGCTCGACGAGGAGGTGCTCGAGGGCGGCGACGCGGGCTACCAGGGGATCGGCCGGTGCGTCGTGGCGCTCACCCATCGGGCTCCTCCAGGTAGCTCTCCCACAGGTCGAGTGCCACGCGGTGGTCGCCGCGTCCCCACAGCTCGGAGGCGGCGAAGGAGACCCCGTAGAGCGGCTCGACCCGGTCCACCCCGTCGGCGCTGGCGTCGGGCAGGCGTGCCGGCGGGTGCGTCGCCTCGACGGTGCCCACGGCACCCCGCACGTAGCGCGGGCAGCGGGTGTGCCCCGATGGGGAGGTGCGCCGGACGCGGACGGTGTCGCCGGTGTCCCACCGATGGGCCGGTCCGCCGGCGGCGGGCGGGGCTGCGGGGGTGCGCACGGCGCTCACCAGCTGCCGGGCGAGCTCGGGGTCGTCGCGTCGGGCGACAGCGCCCCCAGCGGCGACGTGGGCCCGGGCCGCCTCCAGGTCGACGACGGAGGCGAAGCCGTTCTCGATGGCGCCGCGCTCGATCGCCGCCAGCCAGTGCTCGTAGTAGCTGGTGTTGAGGTACTCGACGGCGCCCATCCGCTCGATGGCATGGCGGAACCGGTCGACGTTGCCGGCGGCTCCCGAGAAGTTGAGCCCGAACACCCGTCGCTCCCAGTCGTGGTGGAAGACGGGCTCGTCGCGCTCCTGTTCGACGGCACCGAAGCCCTCCATACCACCTAGGTCGTGCACACCGTCCACGCTCGGGACCGTACCCGACGCGCGCGCCGGTGTCCGGGGGGGTCAGACTTCGTGGGCCCGGGTGGGATCGAACCACCGACCAAAGGATTATGAGTCCCCCGCTCTGACCACTGAGCTACGGGCCCGCGGCGGCGCTCGGCGGTCGAACGCTGGCTCCGGGGGTCGGGCTCGAACCGACGAC
>DATKDW010000063.1 GCA_035512495.1 Acidimicrobiales bacterium | reverse complement strand
CCGTCGTCGAGGAACGAGCGGACCAGACGGTCCTTCGGCCCGGCCCGCACCACCCAGACGGTGGCCATCTCGTCGGCGTGGATCATGGTGGGGCCGACCCTACGCTGGCCGGGTGCACGTGTGGATCGACCAGGACCTCTGCACCGGCGACGGCCTCTGCACCGACCACTGCCCCGAGATCTTCGTCATCCTCGAGGACGGCATCGCCTACGTGCGCGACGGCATGGACATCGGGAACGACCCGGGTGGAGCGGGCTCGATGGTGCCGGTGGCACCGGACTTCCAGCCTCGGGTGATCGACTCGGCCGAGCTGTGCCCGGGCGAGTGCATCTTCATCGAGCTGGGCTGACTACGCCTCGACCTCGATGGCGAACTCGGGGCAGTTGTCGGCGCAGAGCTGGGCCTTCTCTTCGAGCTCGGCCGGGACCTCGCCGGTGACGAGCAGGACGGCGTAGCCCTCCTCGTCCACGTCGAACAGCTCGGGGGCCAGCTGGTAGCAGCGGTTGTGGCCCTGGCAGGCGTCGCGGTCGTACGCGATCCTCATGCCGCGCCGTGCCCGAGGACGCGCACCGGCAGGCAGCGCGGCCCGCGGACCTGGCCGGTGGACCAGCGCACGGTGCCGGGATCGGCCAGCTCGAAGTCGGGGAAGCGCGCCATCCACTCCTCGATGGCCACGGTGAGCTCGAGGCGGGCCAGGTTCGAGCCGAGGCAGCGGTGGATGCCGAGGCCGAAGGCCGAGTGCCGGTTGCGGGCCCGGTCGATGACGAACTCGTCGGCCTGCTCGAAGGCCTCCGGGTCGCGGTTGTACGACGGGAACGAGAGGAGGAGCCAGTCCTCCTTCTTCACCGGGCAACCGCCGACCTCGGTGTCCTCGGCGGCGAGGCGGGCCATGGTGACCGGGGCGTAGAAGCGGAGGAACTCCTCGATGGCGAAGATGCGCACATCGGGGTCCTCGACCCAGCGGCGGCGGTCGTCGGGGTGCTGGGCCAGGTGCCAGAGGCTGGCGCCGATGGCCGACCACGTGGTGTCGATGCCGGCGATGAGCAGAAGGGCGATGGTGCCGAACACGTGCTCGTCGCTCAGGCGGTTGCCGTCGGTGCCCTCGACCGTGAGCAGGTAGGAGATGAGGTCGTCGCCGTCGGCACCGCTCTCGCGACGCTCCCGGATCTTCTCGCTCAGGTAGGCGACCAGCGTCTCGCTCGGGTCGATGTCGTCGTGCTGGCCCGGGGTCTCCAGGATCCGGTGGATGAACATGCGGAACTTGTCGCCGTCCTCCTGGGGCAGGCCGAGCATGGCGGCGATGACCCGCACCGGGATGTCCTGGGCGTAGGCGGTGGCGGCATCCACCACGTCGCCGCCGGCGGCGAGCTCGGCCTCGACCTCGTCGAGCAGCTCGCGGCAGCAGGCCCGGGCCATGGGCTCCCACGCCTCGATCTGCTTGGGGGCGAACGGGGGGAGCAGGAGGCGGCGGGCCCCGGCGTGGAAGGGCGGGTCCGATGTGATCGGCGGGGCGTAGCCGCGAGGCGCGATGTCGAGCTCGGGTCGGAAGTCGTTGATGATGATGCCGCGGCTGGTGAAGCGGTCGGTGTCCTCGGCGATGGCCCGCACGTCGGCAGCCTTCGTCGGGAGCCAGGCGCCGCCGAAGCGCTCGGTGTGGGCCACCGGGCAGCGCTCCCGCAGGTCGTCCCAGATCTCCGGCGCGTTGGCGGCGTAGTCCGGGTGCGTGTGGTCGAAGTCGGTCGCCCAATCCTCGACAGGCGGTCGCTTCGTCTCCGGCACGGTGTCGGTCATTCGTGGGATCCCCTGTGATAACGGTTGTTATCTAGTGATGGTAGCGCGGGGTTCGCCGGCCGACCTCGCCCGGTGGCTCAGGCCAGGGGCTGCGGTCCGCGTTGGAGGGTGCCGGGGCGCTCGCCCGTGAGCTCGCCGTGCTCCACGGTGGCGACACCACGCTTCACGGTGGTCACGTAGCCCACCGCCTCCTGCAGCAGGCGTGTCCCGCCGGCGGGCAGGTCGGC